>JBOGJN010000129.1:0-3720 GCA_050745445.1 Thermoanaerobaculia bacterium | reverse complement strand
GCGCCTGTGAGCGGGGCCGCGAGAGCCACGCCTCCCGGTCTCCCGATCACCGCCAGGGCGGCAGCGGCCGCAGAGGTCTTGAGGAGAGAGCGCCGGTCGACGTGGCCTGATTCACGCGAGGTCTCGGATTCGTCACACATGGTCACCTCTCCTCTCGCATCGGATTGCCTGAGCCACCTTTCCATCGCTTCCCGTGATTCGCCGTCCACATCTGCCGGGACGTCGCCGGGGAATTGATTTGTGAGGACTTTCGAGAGATCGAGAGTCCCTTTTTTTCTTCCCGATGCCGGCGCTCCGCGCCGAAATCACTCCTTCTGTGTTTGGGCTTGAGCCTGAAAGCGCCAGAGGCTGTTGCGGATCGAGACACCCATGCCGAGAAGCGAGCCGTCTCTGCCCCAGGCCGGATAGAGGATGTCTCCGTCAAAGGCGACGGGCACCCTTGTGAGGTCCCCGTTGGACGGATCGAGCAGCGCAGCGCCGCGGAACCAGGAGTCCTCCGAGGTGACGGTCACGGCGATCCGGCCGTCGGGTCCGACGGCGGTCCCCGAGATAGCCGGCGTGGCGGAAAGACGCAGTGAGCCTGTAAACAATATGCGTTGTTCGGTCTGCCCGGGAATCGCACGGCGGTAGAGCTTGACGCCGTCGCGCTCGTTGACTTGTACGACGAGGGAGATCAGAGGGCCGTGGGAATCGACGGCCACGCCGTTGGCCGCGAAAAGCTTCCGGGGCGCTCCTCCGTCAACATCGAGGGAATAGAGAGAACCCGCGTCCACGTAGTAGAGTGTCTTGCCGTCGGGCGACGCGGCGAGACTTTGCGGGGCCGCCCCGCTCGAGGTCTCCAGGCGCCGGACGATCCTTCTCTCCGCGATCGATGCAATCGTGATCAGCGGCGGCTTGCCGACGCCTCCCGAGAGAAACGCGACGAGCCTCTGACCCAGGACAGCGGCGGGAAGTGACGCCTGCTCGGCGATGTCCAGGAACGGCCGCAGTTCTCCCTCGTGCGTCGCGACCAGGAGCCGTCGCCGGCCGAGCACCTGAATGGGAACCAGAAGCCCTCCGTCGGGAAACTCGACCGGGCTCATCAATAGACCCCCTGAGGTCGCGGCGATCCGCTCGGGAACACCGCCCGCCGAGGGGAACCGGAGCAACTCGGCTGGATTGTCCATCGTGCACACGTAGAGGCTGCCGTCGCTTCCGGCGTCGAGCTGCCACGGTTTTCCGGTGACCGGGAAGAGCGGTTTGACATCGTTGCCGTCGCGCGACACGAGGACGGCCCACCGCAGATCCCCGGTGACGAGAAAAGCCAGAACGGATTTGCCGTCCGGGCCGATGGCGAGCGGCGGCGCCAGGGGAAGCTGCGGCGCAAAGGGGGTCGCGCGGCCGCTCGCAAGATCGAGCAGGTAGGAACGTCTCACATTCTCCTCGCGTCCGGCCAGCCTCCCCCAGAAGATCGCCGCCCGTCCGTCGGGGAAGGCCCGGACGATCCCGCCGCTTTCGGGAACGATCGACGGCCCAAGCACCGCAAGCCGCCCGGTTTCAGGCCAGAACCGGTGGATCGAGGAGTTCCCCAGAGAATCGCGCTTGAAGACGAGCAGACTCCCGTCGGGAAGCGCCTCCGGTCCCTGCGCATCCTCGAGCACGATGCGCTCCTCGCCGCCCAGGGCCGGGATGCTGAAGACTCCGTGGGGGACATCGCTCACGCGGTCAAAGAAGATCTTGTTCCCGTCTCGCGACCAGCAGACCTTTTGCGCGGAGCCGTTTCCCCGCTGGTGCGTGAGCACCGTCCAGTCTCCCGAGGACGGTTTCATCACCGCGATCTGGGAGGCTCCCGCCACCAGCGTCACGAAGGCGAGGGCCTGCCCGTCGGGTGAGATGCGCGGCACCATGACCGGTGTCACCGCTCCCAGAAGCAGGTCGGCCTTCCAATTTGGGGGAGGCGGCTCCATCTGCCGGCCATGGAACCAGATGCCGGTCAAAGCGCCCCCGCCAAAAAGCGCCAGACCGATCAGGAGCAAGAGAACGAATTCGCCCGTTCGGCGCAGTTTGCCTCGGGGCGCCGGCGGCTGCGGCTGCGAAGCCGTGAATTCTTGCGCCGGCATCGCCACCGAACCGGGGGAGGGAGGACGCGGCACCCGCGAGCTCACCGCGGACAATGCCGCCAGGGACTGTGATAGACGCGGGATGCTCGACTCGGTCAACTCCGCGAGGTTCTCCTTGATCTGCTTGAGCTCTCGCGCCAGGTCGCGGGTCGAGCCGTAGCGTTCCTCGGGGTCCTTCGACAGGCAGCGCGCGATGATCCACCGGAGCGGCGCAGGAACCTTCGGATTCAGCTTCTCGAGAGACTCGGGCTCGTCCTGAATGATCGCCGAGAGGGTCTGCACCGGCGTGACCCGATGGAAGGCCCTCTGACGCGTCAACATCTCGTAGAGGATGAGGCCGATCGCGAACTGATCCGAGCGGAAATCGAGTGGACGTCCGCTCGCCTGCTCGGGCGACATATAGTCGGGTGTGCCGATCACGAGGCCCGCCCGCGTCATGGATTGGCGCATCAGTTCCGCCGTCGCCGTCCCGGCCCCGGGCAGTGGCGCCTGGAGCTTGGCCAGGCCGAAATCCAGAATCTTCACGAAGCCGTCCTTCGTCACCATGATGTTCTCGGGTTTTAAGTCACGGTGCACGATGCCAGCCTGGTGCGCCTTGGCCAGGCCCTCGGCGATTTGCGTCACGAGCTCGAGGGATTTCTTGACCGGGAGCGCCCCGACCTCGACGAGATCGCGCAGCGTCCCGCCGTCGACCAGCTCCATGGCGAGGAACGGCGAGGAGTCCGCCTGGCCGATCTCGAAGATCGTGATGATGTTCGGGTGGTTCAACGCCGAAGCGGCGCGGGCCTCCTGCGCAAAGCGAATCAACCCCTCGGGCTCGGTGACGAGCTCCTGCGGGAGCACTTTGAGCGCCACATCGCGCCCGAGCCGCGTGTCCCGCGCGCGGTAGACCTCCCCCATTCCGCCTGCGCCGAGTCGGAGGATGATCTCGAAATGGCCGAGCCGTGTCCCGGGGTCGAGCGGCACGCTGGCATTAAGGATAACCGAGGCCGGCTACATTTGAGGACTCCCTCCGGCTGGAGATGACCCGAAGCCGGGGGACCCTCGGGCGCAGCGCCTGACCACGTCGCGATGAGCTCGCTCCCCTTATGAT
The DNA here is from genome assembly GCA_050745445.1 of Thermoanaerobaculia bacterium. Taxonomy (GTDB): domain Bacteria; phylum Acidobacteriota; class Thermoanaerobaculia; order UBA5066; family Gp7-AA6; genus JBOGJN01. Next base: position 528 of record JBOGJN010000129.1, on the reverse strand, counting down.
TGGACCCTTCCCGAGATGAACCCGCTCCTGCTCTTGGCTCTCTATGCGCTCGCCGGCGCGGGGGTGGCGGCGGCCGCGGCGTTCCTGCGGCGTCCGATCGAGCGGCGGGCGCTTGCCGCCGCGTTTGCGCTGCCAATCGTGTTTCTCGCCCCCGGGTTCTTCCTCGATCGGACGGCTTTGCCGGTGGATCAGGCCCGCACGATCCCGCCGTGGCAGAGCCCCGGTCCTGCCGCGGTGCGAAACCCGAGCCTGCTCGACCTCGCTCTCCAGATCGCGCCCTGGGCCAAAGCGGTTCGGACGGCGTGGAGGCAGGGGGAGTTACCGCTGCGCGACCGCTGGAACGGCTGCGGAACGCCGCTGTCCTCCAATGGCCAATCCTCGGCCTTCTCTCCTCTGACCTTCTGGACACTGGCGCTTCCCCTGGCACAGGCCTTCACGCTGCAGGCCGCCCTGAAGCTTTTTCTAGCGATGACAGGAATGTGGCTCTGGCTGACGGAGCTGCGGGTCAGGAGTCCCGCGGCCCTGTTT
>JBOGJN010000128.1:0-10522 GCA_050745445.1 Thermoanaerobaculia bacterium | reverse complement strand
CGTCGACTCGAGCACCTGGTACGGGGAGTCCTCGCCCAGGAGGGAAAGGATCCGTTCCCGATAAGCGTTCATGTCCCTTTCTACAATAAATTCGATTGGGCGGGAAGTCTCGCTGCGTATCCAGCGTCTCGAAGACTGATCCAAGCTAAGGCGGCAGGCCTTGACGCCCGGGGTCACCGCCCGACGCTAGGGGGGCAGCCGGGGCGATTTGCAACTCGACTGGGACGTTGCAGAATATACCCCGAGCTTGATTGGGATTGGTTGGTCCCGCGTGCGAAGCTGCAAGATCTCCAGAACCGGCTTGGTTTTCTCGTCGGAGTCGCTCGACGGCTCACCGAGAGCCGCGGGGACCGATCCGGTGCTGAGCGGCGTTTGGCCGAGGTCGAGCAGCAGCTCGAGCGGGCGCGACTGGCCACCGAAACGACTCTCGGTCGGGAAGCGATGCCGCTTGCTGAGAGAAACTGGCTGCGAGAGCATCGCCCGTATGACGCCAGGCACTGGAACGTTCTTACCAGCCTGACTCCCGAGCAGCTACCCTATGCTCCATGAGCCCAGCCAGCTCGCGAGGCAGCAGCTGGCCCCCCGAACCCTGGAGATCGTTCCTCCAGGCACTCGATGAACTCCTCGAGGATACGGTTCAGTTGCACTGCATCGGCGGGTTCGTGGTTACCATGCACTCCGGTCTCTCTCTCGCGACTTCGGACATCGACATTCTGCCGGGAGCCATTCCGGGCGTGACGCCGCGCGGCTCCAAGCGCTTGCCGGCCAGGGCTCCGATCTCCATCGGAGATTCCGGGCTTACCTCCAACCTGTTGGCGTTGCCGGCTATCCGGACGACTACGAATCACGGCTCACGAGGATGTGGGGCCTGGACGGACGGGGGAATGGAACCCGTTAGGACCGCACTCGACGGATACGCATGAATCAGCCATAATGATGCATATGAGAACGACTTTGATTCTCGATGACGCGTTGGTGGAAAAGGCTCGAAAGCTCTCCGGCTTCAAGGAGAAGACCGCCGTTGTGCACGCCGGTCTCGAGGCGTTGATCGCCCGGGAGAGCGCGCGCCGATTGGCGGCGCTGGGCGCGTCTGAGCCCCGCCTGCGCGCGGCGCGCCGCCGCCGGCCGCGCCGCAGGTCGGCTCGGTGATCCTGGCCGATACATCCGTTTGGGTGGACCACCTGCGTCACGGGAATGCCCGGATGGCGGCGCTGCTGCGGGAGGCCCAGGTCGCGGGACATCCGTTCGTGACGGGGGAGATCGCGCTCGGGCATCTGAAGCGTCGGGGGGAGATCCTCGCGCTGCTGGCCAACCTTCCGCAGACGCTGCCGGCAGAGCACGAGGAAGTCCTGCGCTTCGTCGCCGAAAACGAACTTGCCGGAAGCGGCCTGGGGTGGGTAGATGTTCATCTCTTGGCCGCCGCGGCACTCGACCGCTCGCGGCTCTGGACGCTCGACCGGCGTCTGGCAGAGGTCGCGTTGCGGCTCGGACTGGAAGATCGTGCGTGATTGGAAGATGGGTGATGGGTCATCGGGCGATCTGGTGATTTGAAGATGGCTGTCGCGGCCGGCAACCGGCTCGGTCCGTACGATCCGCCTTCGCGCCACCCCGCCGGCGGATATACTTGCGTTATGATTCCATTATGGAACCATAGGAGGCGCCCGTGTCTTCTGTCACCGTAAAGGACCTGCCCGAGAAACTGCACCGGCAGCTCAAGGCCCGGGCTCTGCGGCATCGCCGCAGCCTGAACAGTGAAATCATCGCGTGCCTCGAGGCGGCTGCCGCGCCCCAGAGAGTCGATGTGGACTCCCTGCTGGTCCGCGCGGCCGAGCTGCGCGGCCGGGTCTCCGGGAACATCTCCGATGCCGACCTTCTCGCATTCCGGAGCTCCGGGCGGCGATGATCGTCGTCGACACGAACGTGATCGCATACCTCTGGTTGCCGGGCGAGCGGACGGCCGCGGCCGAGCGCCTGCTGAAAAAGGATGCGGACTGGAATGCGCCGCTGCTCTGGCGCTCCGAGTTCCGTAACGTGCTCGCCGGGTGCCTGCGCCGCGGGGACCTGGCTCTCGACACTGCACTCCGGATCGCGGGGGAGGCCGAGGTGCAGATGCGGGGCCGAGAGTACTCGGTTCCCTCCGCCCAGGTTCTCGCTCGCGTCGCGGAGTCTGACTGCTCCGCCTACGATTGCGAGTTCGTCGCCCTGGCGGAGGAGCTCGGCGTGCGCCTCGTGACCTCGGATGAAAAGCTGGCCGGGGCCTTTCCACGTGTCGCGCGCCGGCTCGGTGAGTAGGTTGGCATGACGCTCTCGGTCGGTACTCGTCTCGGAGCTTATGAAGTGCTCGCGCCGCTCGGCACGGGCGGGACGGGTTTGCACATTTCGAAATTCGGATTTCGGATTTGAGATGACGCTGGCGGTCGGGACGCGACTCGGACCTTACGAAATCCTCGCGCCGTTAGGTGCCGGAGGCATGGGGGAGGTGTACCGGGCGCGGGACACGCGCCTGGGCCGCGACGTCGCCATCAAGGTTCTGCCCGAGGCTGTCTCGGCCGACCGCGACCGCCTCGGCCGGTTTGAGCGCGAAGCGCGCGCCGCCTCCGCCTTGAATCATCCGAACATTCTGACGATCCACGACGTGGGCTCCGTGGACGGCGGGCCCTACGTCGTCTCGGAGCTTCTGGAAGGAGAGACACTGCGCCAGCGGCTGGCGGCCGGGCCGCTCTCGGCCCGCAAGGCGGTGGACTTCGGGATCCAGATCGCTCACGGCCTGGCGGCGGCGCACGAGCGGGGAATCGTCCACCGCGACCTGAAGCCCGAGAACGTCTTCGTCACGGGGGACGGCCGGGTCAAGATTCTCGACTTCGGGCTGGCGAAGCTGATTGGGCCAGAGGCAGGGAAGCCTGCCGCTACGGGCGCTCTGACCGAGGAGCTGGGAACCAGGCCGGGTGTCGTGATGGGAACGGTGGGATACATGTCGCCCGAGCAGGTGAGGGGCGAGCCCGCCGACGCGCGCTCCGACTTCTTCGCGTTTGGCTCGGTCCTCTACGAGATGCTGACGCGGCGGCGGGCATTTCGGGGCGACAACTCCGTTGAGACCATGAACGCGATCTTGAAGGAGGAGCCGCCGGAGCCCTCCCGCCAGCGGCCGGATGTGACCCCCGCCCTCGACCGAGTCGTACGGAGGTGCCTGGAGAAGAGCCCGTCGGAACGTTTCCAGTCGGCGCGGGACCTGGGGTTTGCGTTGGAAGAGGCTTCCACGGCTGCCTCGGCGGCGGCAGCCGCCCAGCCTCGCGCCGGCGGCCGCCCGCGCGCCCGACTCGCTCTCGCGCTCGGGGCCGGTCTGCTCCTCCTCGCCGTGCTCTTGGCGGTCAATGTCAGAGGACTGAGGGACCGGCTGCGCGCTGGCGCGCCGGCCGGACCCATCCAGTCGCTCGCCGTCCTGCCGCTCGAGAACTTCTCCCGCGACCCGGAGCAGGAGTTCTTTGCCGACGGCATGACGGAAGAGCTGATCACGCATCTCGCCCAGATCGGCGCGCTGCGAGTGAGCTCCCGGACCTCGGCGATGCGTTACAAGGGCACCCAGAAGTCCGTGCCGGAAATTGCGCGAGAGCTCAACGTCGATGCGGTCATCGAGGGGTCCGTGCTGCGCGTCGGGTCTCGGGTCAGGATCACGGCGCAGCTCATTGGTGCCGCGACCGACAAGCATCTCTGGGCGCAGAGCTACGAGCGCGATCTGCGCGATGTCCTGGCGCTTCAAGGCGAGGTGGCCAGGGCCATTGCCGGCGAGATCGGGGTCACGCTGACGCCGCAGGAGCGCTCGCGGCTCACCAGCAAGAAGACCGTCAACCCGGAAGCGTACGAGGCGTACTTAAAAGGCCGTTATCACTGGGACCGAGGCACGGCGGCCGGCGTGCAAAAGAGCCTCGAGGACTTTCAGCAGGCTGCCGAGAAGCAGCCGGACTTCGCCCTGGCCTACGCGGGCATCGCGGATGCGTACAACAGGCTGGCGGCTTCATCCATCAACGTGCTCTCTCCAAAGGAAGCGTTCCCCAAGTCGAAGGCGGCGGCGATGCGGGCCGTGGAGCTCGATCCGACGCTCGGGGAGCCCTATGTCTCGCTGGCCTGGGACAACTTTGTTTTCGATCGAGACTTTACGACCGCCGAGAGCCAGTACCGGCGGGCGCTCGAGCTGAACCCGAGCTACCCGGACGCGCATCAGTCCTATGCGTCTTTCCTGTCGAGGATGGGTCGATTCGACGAAGCGATCCGGGAGGCGAAGCGCGGTCAGGAGCTCGATCCCATTTCGCCCGAGGCCAACCTCGACGTGGGATTTGCCCTGCACGCGGCGCGGCGCGACGACGAGGCCATTCCATGGTTCCGCCGCGTGCTCGACATGGATCCGAGCTTTCTCCGGGCGCACTGGGCGCTGGGGCTCGCCCTCGTGCAGAAGGGAAGGTATGAGGAGGCCATCGCCGAACTTCAGAAGGCCGTCGAGCTCTCGGGGGGCGGCGTGATTCTGGGGTCGCTTGGATACGCCTATGCGGTCGCAGGCCGGCGGGCTCAAGCGCTCGAGATCGTCGAAAAGCTGAAGGAGGGCTCGAGAGAGCGCTACGTGCCCCCCGCGGCGGTGGCCCTCGTCTTTGCGGGCTTGGGTGAGAAGGACCAGGCAATGCTATGGCTCGAGAAGGCATACGAGGAGCGGGATCCCTGGGCCACTGATCTCAAGACACAGCCCATGTTCGACTCCCTTCGGTCGGACCCGCGATTCCTGGACCTCCTGCGTCGCGTGGGACTGAATTGACCGTGCTCTCCACCGGCAACCGTCTCGGTCCTTACGAGATCCTTCTCAGGGTCTCGACGGACGGGGGAATGGAACCCGTTGGAACCGCGCTCGACGGATACGCATGACTCAGCCGTAATGATGCTATTGAGCCATATTTATGGTAATATGGTTAACCATATGAAGACGACGGTGGATCTTCCCGACGACCTGCTCGTGAGCGCCAAGAAGAAGGCGGTCGAGACTCGGACGACGCTGCGCGAGCTCTTCGAGCGGGGTCTGCGCCGGGAGCTGGCCGGTCCGGGGAAAGCGCAACGTTCCCGCGCGCGGGGCATCCGCTGGATTACGGCGCGGGGCGGGCTGCCGCCCGGCCTCGATGTCGCCGACCGGGCCCGGATGCACGAGTGGATTCGGCGTGAGCGATGATCGCCATCGACACGAACCTGCTGATCTACGCTCACCGCGCGGCCTTGCCGGAGCACCGGGCAGCCCGGCGGGCGATCGAGAAGGCGAGCAGGGACGCTCGCGGCTGGGGCATCACGCTGCCGAGCATCGCTGAATTCTGGAGCGTCGTGACGCACGCCGCGGCGAGCGGCGGCCCCTCGACGTCGCGCCAGGCGCAAGGGTTCCTCCACGAACTGATCGTCGAGGCGGGCGCGAGCCTTTGGATGCCCCGGGAGGGCTTCTGGAAACGGCTGACAGACCTCGCTGGCCGGCTGCGGGTCGCCGGGCCGAGGGTCTTCGACCTTCAGATCGCCCTCACGGCCGTCGAGAACGGCGCGGTCGAGGTCTGGACGCACGATACCCGGTTTACGGGTTTGCCCGGCCTGCGCATCCACGATCCGCTCTGACTTCAGGCGCGATCCTTCCGCGGCCTCGCACGCCCGCGGTATCCTGACCCCGGTTTGTCCCTGACAACCGGCGCCCGTCTCGGTCCCTACGAGATTGTGTCGCCGCTCGGCGCGGGTGGGATGGGAGAGGTCTTGGGATTTCGGAATTCGGAATTCGGAATTCGGATTTGAGATGCGCAGCGAATGCCGCGGCCGAAGGCCTTGTGATTTGTGTATTTTGGAGGTGTGAACGTGAGGGTGAAGAGAGTCGTCGGAGCGAAGATCGTTGGACGGAAGTTCCTGGTGTTTGCGGCGGTGATTTTGCTGTGGCACGCTCCCTTGAGCGCCGCGGCGCCGGGCGGGAAACCGGGTGCGCCGGTGCCGGACGAAAAGAAGCCCGCCGATCCGTACGCTGAACTCCGTTATCGGTTCATCGGGCCGCCGGGAAACCGCGTGAGCGCGGTGGTCGGCGTTCCGGGCGATCCCAACACTTATTACGCGGGCGCCGCTTCGGGAGGCGTCTGGAAGTCCACGAACGGCGGCACCCGCTGGAAGCCGATCTTTGACGATCAGCCAGCACAGTCGATCGGCTCGATCGCCATCGCTCCTTCGGATCCGAACATCGTCTGGGTCGGAACGGGCGAGCCCTTCATCCGCAGCGACGTCTCTCTCGGAAACGGCATCTACAAGTCCACCGACGCGGGGAAGACCTGGACGCACATGGGGCTCGAGAAGACCGGGCGGATCGCCCGCGTCGTGATCGACCCACGCAATCCGGATATCGTCTTCGCCGCGGCCATTGGAACCTGCTACGGGCCGCAGCCCGAGCGCGGCGTCTTTCGGACGACCGACGGCGGCAAGACCTGGGAGAGGGTCCTCTTCGTGGACGAGAACACCGGCGCCTCCGACCTAGCGATGGACCCGTCGAACCCGCGGATCCTCTTTGCCGGCACCTGGCAGATCGACATCAAGACCTGGGGAAGGTAGAGCGGGGGATCGGGAAGTGGCGTCTTTGTCTCGCGCGACGGCGGCACGACATGGAAACGAATCGAGAAGCACGGTCTGCCCGATCCGCCGCTCGGAAAGATCGCCGTTGGGATGAGCGCGAACAATCCGCAACGCGTTTACGCGCTGATCGAGACGGGGCAGCGCGGCTCGCTCTGGCGCTCGGATGACGGGGGCGAGAAGTGGAAGAAGGTCAACGACAGCCGGCTCTTGAACGAACGTCCCCATTACTACACGCGGATGCTCGTGATGCCCGACAACGCCAACGAAGTCTACTTTCCCTCCAACGAGATGGGTGCGACTTACGACGGCGGCGAGACAACCGAGCAGATCCGCTGGGGCGGGGACAACCACGATATGTGGGCCGATCCGAAGATTCCGAGCCGCATGATGATCGGCAACGACGGCGGCGTGATGATCTCGACAACGCGGGGCCGGCAGTGGATGTCGTTGCGCCTGCCGATCGGACAGATGTATCACGTCGCGACCGACAACCGGATTCCGTACTTTGTCTACGGGCAGATGCAGGATGACGGCTCGATGCGTGGTCCGAGCAACGCTGTGGGGGCCGGAGGAATCGCGCCGGCCGAGTGGACCTCCACGGCCGGGTGCGAGACCGGGTGGGCGACACCCGATCCGACCGACCCGAACATCGTCTGGGGAGGCTGTTACGCCGGAGTCGTCGAGCGATTCGACGCCCGAACCGGAATGAGCCGGACCGTGAGCGTCTGGCCGGAGCGGACGATGGGGGCTCCCGCCGGCGAGGTCAAGCTGCGGATGAATTGGACTTTCCCGATCGCGATCTCTCCGCACGACCACAACACGGTCTACGTGGGAAGCCAGTACGTCCACGCGACCTCGGACGGCGGGCAGACCTGGAAGACGATCAGTCCGGACCTGACGTTGAACGACAAGAGCATGATGGGAGATTCGGGCGGACTGACCGTGGACAACCTCTCGGTCGAATATGCCGGCGTCGTCTTCTCGATCGCGGAGTCCCCGCGCGAGAAGGGGGTGATCTGGGCCGGCACAAACGACGGGCTCGTGCAGGTCACGCGCGACGGCGGGCAGCATTGGGACAACGTCACGCGCAGCATTCCGGGGCTGCCGCCCAAGGGAACCGTCGACAGCGTCGACCCCTCGCCGTTCGACGGCGGCACCTGCTATATCGCGGTGGACCTGCACCAGGTGGATAACCGCGATCCCTTCCTCTACAAAACCTCCGACTACGGCAAGACCTGGAAGGCGATCGCTTCAGACATCCCGAAGAGCCCTCTGTCCTACGCGCACGTCGTCAAGGAGGACCCGTTTCGCAAGGGGCTCCTTTACGCGGGGACGGAGAACGCGCTCTATGTCTCCTTCGACGATGGCGGGCATTGGAAGCCCCTCCAGTCGAAGCTGCCCCATGCGCCGGTCTACTGGCTGACGATCCAGCCACACTTCCACGATCTCGTTGTCGGGACTTACGGCCGCGGTTTCTACATCCTCGATGACGTGACGCCTCTCGAACAGCTCGACGACGGTGTTCGGGAATCCGCCGAGCACCTCTTCGAGCCGCGCCCGGCCTACCGGTTCCGTTCGATTTCCCACCCGGATCTCGCTCCGTCTGGCACGTCGAGAGGGCAAAACCCGCCCTATGGCGCGGCCATCAACTACTGGTTGAAAGAGCCGCTCCAGGGCATGGAAGAGGAGGCAAAGGAAGAAGAAGCCTCCGCCGGTGGTCCGGAGAAGGGACCGAAGAAGAACCGGATCGAGATCACGGTTCTCGACGTGTCGGGCACGAAGGTCCGAACCTTGAAAGGCACGAACAAGTCGGGAATCAATCGCGTCTCTTGGGATCTGCGTTACGAACCGACGACGGAAGTTCGGTTGCGGACGACACCCCCGGGCAACCCTCACGTCTGGGAGGAGAAGAGATTTCGGGGCAAAGACCGCCGCGACGTCTATTACTACGGGATTTGGGCCTTGAAGAACGGGCCGCTCGTCCCACCCGGGACCTACACGGTGCGCCTGACGGTGGACGGCAAGGAGTCCACGCAAAAGCTCGTCGTCCGTAAGGACCCCAACTCGGCGGGCACCGAAGCGGACATCGAAGCCTCCACGAAGCTCTCCGTCGCGATCTATCGAGATGTCAATGTGATCGCCGGCATGATCAATCAGATCGAGTGGACGCGAAAGCAGCTGGAGGATTTTCAGAAGATGCTCAAGGCCGAAAAGGCGGAGTCGTCCTCCGCGACGGCGGCGAAGGAGTTGGAGCAGAAGATCCGGGAGGTCGAGGACAGGTTTCTCCAGCCGACCATTGCCGAGTCGGATTTGAAGTCCTTTCGGGGATCTCTCGGGCTTTACTTCAAGCTTCTGTGGCTTGGGGCCGAAGTGGGTGCGGGAGCAGCCGACGTCTCCGGCAACGCGGATCTTGCCCCGACGCAGCCGGAGCGCGAAGTCTACGACCTGCTCTCGAAGCAGCTCGCCGAGGCCCGTCAGTCCTTCGACGAGCTCTATGCCAGGACCATTCCCGCATTCAACGACGCGATGACGGCGAAGGGATACGTCCATGTCATGACCGTGAAGGAGCCCGAGGAGCCCCGGAAGCAGGAGCCGGAGGAAGAGGAGGACGAGGACTGGGACGGCTGATGACAACCGGAGGCCTGCGAATGTCCAGAGCGCCCAGGCCATGGCCGGTCTCATTAACTGAACCCGGATGATTCACGGACACCCGGCCAAAACACATGCAGTTGACTGCGCGAGAGGGGGGCGGTGCCGCTGCGTAGCACCAGGGTCCCACTTGAAGCTGCTTGTGCGTGTGATAGTGTTTCCCGCATTGAGGTGGACGCATTCCGGAGCGCCTGCGCTGCGCCAATCGCCCGCCCCGCTAAAACGTGCAGGATGAAAGGTGACACGGTTCCTGGCTTCGACGCCATGCCCGCCGGCGGCCGCGGCGAGGCCGGGCCACGGCACTGGAGATGGCTCGAGCTCGCCCTGCTCGGTGCCGGCCTCGCGCTGCTCGCGGTCTATCTCGCCGCGCGGCTGGACAGCGCGATCGGAAAGCGCCTCGCCGTGCGCCGCTTCGAGCGGGTCCGCGCCGCCGCCGAGCAGAGACTAGCCGAGCCGTCTGCGTGGAGAGATCTGGGTCTCCCGCGCGGGCAGGTCGCCGGCGGGGTCGATACCCGGCTGTGGTCCGCCCAACGCGTCAGGGCCCACCAGGAGAGTCTCCTGCGCGACCCGGGCGCCCCGCTCGCGCTCCTGCTGATTCCGCGAATTCATCTCGAGGTCCCGATCCTCGACGGGACGGACGATTGGACGTTGAACCGTGCCGTCGGGCGTATCGAGGGGACAGCGCGGCCGGGAGAGCCGGGAAACGTCGGGATCGCTGGCCATCGGGACGGTTTCTTCCGCGGCCTCAAGGACGTGGGCGTGGGAGACGCCATCGAGATCGAGACCGTGCAACACCGCGACCGGTACTACGTCACGGCCGTTCGCATCGTCAGTCCCGAGGACGTCGGCGTCCTCGATCCGACGCCGGCGCCGGCCGTCACGCTTGTCACCTGTTTCCCCTTCTACTTCGTCGGCTCGGCCCCGCAGCGTTATGTGGTCCGGGCCGCTCTGTCGGAAGCCGCCGCCGGGCGGGCTGTGAAAGGAGAATGAGCAGCGCCATAACGATTTGCGGAGAGTACTTTTTCGACGATTCACTGAGTCGCAGCGCAGAGCCCCGTCAAGGTCCAGGTCCCCGCCTCGGTGCGGGACAAGGCGAGCGCGCCCCAGCCGCCCGCGAGCGCCAAGACGAGCACGTCGATCGGCAAGGGTCGGCGAATACCGCGAACTCCGCCAGCGACACGGACTCCGTCTGGGTCGAGAATCTCGACATCGACGGCGACGGCAACGTCGAGCAGACCAGCCTCCTCTGGGACGA
>JBOGJN010000127.1:0-4397 GCA_050745445.1 Thermoanaerobaculia bacterium | reverse complement strand
TCCTTGAGCTCTGCGTCGTTGAAAAGGACCTGGAGACGTTTACTCATAAGATGAGTCTATTCGCCTCATCATTATGAGTCAAGCGCTCAGCGCCGCTGCGCGGGGGCCGAGGCAAACGCCTTCAGGGCCTCGACGCCTCCAGCGATCATCTCCTCGGCGACGGAGAAGGAGAATCGCAGATGCCCTTCCCCCTCCGGGCCGAAGACGATGCCGGGGACAGTGGCCACCTTCGCGGCATCTAGCAATGTCCGCGCGGCGACGGCGGAGTCGGTGCCGAGCGAGGCAGGGATGCGGGGAAAGAGATAAAGCGCTGCCCGCGGGGCCTCAAGCTCGAAGCCCGCGGCGCGAAGCCCCTCGACCAGCGTATCGCGGCGCCTGCGATAGCCCTCCTTCGCTTCCTTCAAGAACTCCTCTCCGAGCGACAGGGCCTCCAGGGCCGCCCACTGCGTGGGGGTCGAGACGCCGTTGATGGAATAGAGCACGACCGTCTGCATGGCGGTGCGCCAGCGCTTGGGTACGATGACATAGCCCGCGCGCCAGCCGGTCATGGAGTAGGTCTTCGACAGCGTGAAGACCGAGATCGTCCGTTCGAACATGCCGGGGGAGGAGGCGGGGGAGACGTGCCCTTCCCCTTCGTAGATCAGGTCTTCGTAGGCCTCGTCGGAGACGAGCGCGAGACCGTTTGAACGGATGAACTCGCACACCTCCTGCACCTCGGAGCGCGAGAACACATCTCCGGTCGGGTTGGCGGGCGAATTCCAGTACAGCACCTTCGTTCGGGGGGTCTTGCTCTTTCCGAGAGCCGCTGAAAGCCCGCCGCGCCGCGCGTCGGCACTGGGCACCAGGATGGGTGTGGCACCGTGATAGCGGACGACATCCACGATGGGCGTCCAGTAGGGGGAGAACATCAGGACTTCATCGCCCGGATCGAGCAGAGTCGCAAAGGCCGAAAAGAGTCCGTGCATGCCGCCGTTGACCACGATCGGGCTCTCCTCATCCGCGAGGATGCCGTTTTTCCGGCGCACCTTCTCGACGATCGCTCGGCGTAGCTCCGTGACCCCGGAGGAGGGCGCATAGCGAGTCTCGTTGCGTGCCAGGGCCCGTCCGATCGCCGCCTTGATCGGTTCGGGAGTCGGCATGTAGGGCTCGCCCCCCTCGAAGCGCCAGACCCTCTGCCCCGCGGCCAGCAGCTCCATCACGCGGTTGCGCACCTTGACGATCTCGGAGAACCCAACCGAATCGAAACGCTTCGCCGGGGCCGGATACGAATCCGACTTCATGGCAAGCTCAGATTGCTTTCTTGCGCCCGGGCCCCATCAAGAAATAGAGGATCATTCCAAGGAACGGGAGCAGGACGATGACCACGACCCAGAGGACCTTCGTCCCGGCGTCCGCGCCGCTCTGAAGGAGCTTTACGAGAGCAATGATGTCCAGGATCAGGACGACCGCGCCGAGGATCGAATACATGCTTCCTCCTTTATGGTCTGGGGCCCTTCAAAGTTTCTCCGAGATGGCTTTGGCCTGCGTGAAGAGGTAGAGGTACTCGCGGCCTCCCGCCTTGGAGTCCGTGCCCGACATGTTGAAGCCGCCGAAGGGATGGACGCCGACCAGCGCCCCCGTGCACTTGCGATTCAGATAGAGGTTGCCGCAGAAGAGCTCGCGTTTGCCGCGCTCGAGTCTCCCGCGGTCCCGTGAGTAGAGCGAGCCCGTCAGGCCGTACTCGGTGTCGTTGGCGATCGCGATCCCTTCTTCGAAGTCCTTCACTTTGAGCACGGCCAGCACGGGTCCGAAGATCTCCTCACGGGCGAGACGGGCGTCGGGCTTGACACCATCCACGACCGTGGGCATCACAAAGAATCCATCGCCGGGTCCGGGCACGCCTCCCGCCACGACCCGCCCTTCTTTGCGCCCGATCTCGACGTACTCGAGAATCTTCTTCTGCGCCCGCTCGTTGATCACGGCGCCGATCGTGTTTTCGGGGTCTCGTACGTCCCCCATCTTCAAGGCCCTGGTCTTCGCGACGACCTTTTCGAGCAGAACATCGTGCACCTGCTCGTGCACGATCAGACGCGAGCAGGCCGAACACTTCTGCCCCTGAAAACCGAAGGCGGCGGCGACGACCCCCTTGGCGGCTTCCTCGAGGTCAGCCGTTTCGTCCACCAGAATGAAGTCCTTGCCCCCCATCTCCAGAATCGCGCGTTTGATCCAGATCTGTCCCTTCGGAACCCTCCCCGTCTTCTCGCTGATCTCGACGCCGACATCGCGGGAGCCAGTGAAGGCAACCATACGCGTCTTCGGGTGCTCGACCAGGGCGTTGCCAACCGTCGCACCTCCGCCGGTCACGAAATTCAGGACCCCCGGAGGCATACCCGCTTTCTCCGCGGCCTCGACAAACATCGTGGCGATGGCCGGCGCGTCGGAGGAGGGCTTCAGGACAACCGTGTTTCCCGTCACGATCGCCGCCGTCGTCATGCCGGTCAGGATGGCCAGCGGGAAGTTCCAGGGAGGGATGACGGCGCAGACCCCGAGCGGCAGAAACTCCAGCTCGTTTTTTTCGCCGGGGTAAGAAGTCAGCGGCTGCGGTTGTGAGAGCCGCTCCATCTCGCGCGCGTAAAACTCGCAAAAATCGATCGCCTCGGCCGTGTCGCCGTCGGCCTCGGCCCAGGACTTGGACTCCTCGAGCACCATCATGGCGGAAAACTCGTGCTTGCGGCGCCGCAGAATCGAGGCAATCTTGAGCAGCAGATTCCAACGCTCCTCGGGGCGAGTGAGTCCCCAGCTGGCGAAGCCCTTCGCGGCGGCTTCGACCGCCTGCCGAGCATCCTCTGCCGTGCCCTCGGGAAACCGGCCAATGACTTGCGACTTCCTGCAGGGGTTGACCGATGCGAAGGTCTTCACGGCGCCGACGGTCTTGCCGCCGATGCGGTTTTTCCCTTCCAGGGGCAGCTTCCCTTCGATCCTCTTTAAGGCGGAAGAAAAGGCGTTTCGGTTCGCTTCCTGCGAGAAATCGGTCAGCGGTTCGTTGCGGAATTCAGGAAGCAAAGACACGTACCTCCGGAGCGGAATTTATCAGACGCCGTGAACCGTGAGCCGAAAACCGCTCACGGCTGGCGGCTCACGGCTAATGACGCTTGGCCGTGTGGTATGAGCAACGCTGCAACGGGTGCAGGAGGAAAGCCCTGAACCTCAAGGGCGGCCCCGCGGAGAAGTTCGGGGCGCTCGCCGCGTTCTTCTATCGCCGATGGGGCGAGCCGACGCTCGAGCCCCTCTATCGGCGCATCGCGGCGGAGATTCCGATCGAAGAGGGCAGGTTGCTCGACATCGGCTGCGGGCCGGGACGCCTCGACCGGCTGATCGCCGCGGCGCGTCCACGACTCTCCGTCGTTGGTCTCGACTCCTCGCCGGCGATGCTCAGGCAGGCCGAGCGGGGGCAACCGCTTCCGAACCTCGAATTCCACTTGGGCAGTATTGATGGCTCGGCGTTTCGCGAGGGATTCGATTTCGCGATTGCGCTGCTCTCTTTTCATCACTGGGAGGAGCCGCGGGGGGGCCTCGAGGCGGTCTATCAGGGTTTGAAGCCCGGCGGGCGCTTTTGGATCTACGAGTCGGATCCGGACGCACCGGATGCCGAGCTGCGGCGAGACCACGCGCCGCTCTGGGGCTGGCTTTCGGTTCCCTGCTGGCTCCTGCGGGCCGCCTCCCGAGGCCATGGCTTCAGGCTGGCGGAGGTGGACACCGTCGTGCGTCACGTGGTGGCGCAGACCTCCTTCTGGACACTCGAGGCCGCGCGCACCGGCTCGACGCTGCGTCTCGCGCTCGAGAAAACCTCCCGTCAGCTGTCGCCCGGGCGGGCTTGACACGGCGGGCTAGCTGTACTACAAGAGAAAAGCGACGATGAAGCGTCTTGCCCCTGTCTGCTGTTGTCCCGGAAAAGCCCAACGGGGTCCGGCAGACCCGCGTGTTTTCGCGCCGTAAAAGATTCCAGGCAAACCGAAACACCGAGCCCGCCGGACCAAACCGGCGGGCTTTTTGATTTTCAGGAGGACCGCACATGAGCAGATACCTGCTGATCGAATCAGGGACACTTACGAGTTCGCTGACGTCGCGTATTTCTACGACTTGGCGGACGGGCTGGCGAGAGGAGGGCACGGGGTCACGCTGTTTCTGGTCCAGAACGGCGTCTTCCCGGCCCGTCCGAGCGCGCACTCCGACCGCCTGACCCGGCTCGCCCAGGACGGCGTCGAGATCTTGGCAGACGACTTTTCCCTTCGGGAGCGCGGCATCCCGGCCGAGTCGCTCGCGAAGGGGGTCAGCACGGTTCCCATCGACCGGGTCGTCGACCTGCTGGCCGACGGTTCGACCCGTGCCCTGTGGCACTGAGGAGGAAGACCATGTCC
>JBOGJN010000126.1:0-1083 GCA_050745445.1 Thermoanaerobaculia bacterium | reverse complement strand
GGGTATTCGGCGCAGACCCGGAGGCCCCGGACGACCTGTTCCAGCTCCCCGAGCGCTGGCTCTCGCCCCGCCGCGTGCTGGTGCTCGGGGCCGAGGGGAGGGGGCTTCGCCCCGGGGTGATCGAGAGCCTCGACCACCGCGTGGCGATCCGCCTGGCCGGCCGGGTCGCCTCCCTCAACGTGGCGAGCGCCGCCGCCATCCTGCTCTTCGAGCTGCGCCGTCGGGACCCGTTGGCGACTTCACCTGGAATTCCCTATAAATAGCCCCGGATCCTTCCGCTGTCCGCAGGTTCGGGGCCCCGGGCGGCGCGATTCGTTGGTCATTCGCACTCAGCACTGGCAATCACTGGCAGTCTGGCTGGCGTAGCTCAATTGGTAGAGCAGCTGATTTGTAATCAGCAGGTTGCGGGTTCGAGTCCCATCGCCAGCTCCAGAGTCGTGGCGAGCGGATTCGACGCGAGCGCACGGCGGGATGCGCGCGAGCGAGCGGACACACGAACAGGATCGGCAACGACGAACGCGAGGAAGACGACGAAACCGATCGCGATCGACGAAGCACGGAGTTGATCGCCTTTCCGCGTTTGCGCCGATGCCCTTGCTCTCGCGAAAAGGGAAGCGCACGGGGGAGGCCTCACGCTCGTTCTCGGTCGCGACGCGGAGAGGTACCGAAGCGGTCAAACGGGGCAGACTGTAAATCTGCTGGCTATGCCTTCGGAGGTTCGAATCCTCCCCTCTCCACCAGGATGAGGTGCGGTCGGGTGCGGTGGTCGGCGATGTCGAGCGCAGGGACGCGGGCGGGAATAGCTCAGTTGGCTAGAGCACGAGCCTTCCAAGCTCGGGGTCGCGGGTTCGAATCCCGTTTCCCGCTCCACTCACCGAGGTGCCTTCGGCCCACGTAGCTCAGCCGGTAGAGCGCGTCCTTGGTAAGGACGAGGTCAGCGGTTCAAGCCCGCTCGTGGGCTCCATGTCGCCCCCGGTTGCTGCGAGTGGGTGACGCGAGAGGGAATCAGGGAGAGGTCATGGCGAAGGAGAAGTTCGAGCGGACGAAGCCGCACGTGAACGTGGGGACGATCGGTCACGTGGA
>JBOGJN010000125.1:0-7579 GCA_050745445.1 Thermoanaerobaculia bacterium | reverse complement strand
GTCGAGACCTCTCAGAAAACTGGTCGGGACGCCGGGATTCGAACCCGGGACCCCCTGAACCCCATTCAGGTACGCTACCAGACTGCGCCACGTCCCGACCGGAAGAAGCATTTCAACAGGGCGGAATCGCGATGTCAAACTTCGTCTTGTTTCGACGCCCCGGTAGCCGAGGGCTGACAGCCGATAGCGGATAGCTTCATAATCGCGCCGATGAAGGTTCGTCTGGTCTCCGGCTCGCATTTCTCTGCGGCGCACCGGCTTGCCCGCGAGGACTGGGACGACGAGAAGAACCGCCGGGTCTTCGACAAGTGCAGCAACGCGAATGGCCACGGGCATACCTACCAGCTCGAGGTCACCGTCGAAGGCGAGATCGATCCGGAGACGGGTTACGTGATGGACTTCTCCGACTTGAAGCGCGCGGTGGAGGAGAACGTGATCCGCAAGGTGGACCGGCGGCACTTGAACTTCGACGTGAACTTTCTCACGGGCGTCATCCCGACGGCCGAGAACATCGCCGTGGCGTTCTGGAGGCAGCTGGAGTCGAAGGTGGCCCCCGCGCGGCTCGTGCGTGTGACGCTGAACGAAACAGAGAAGAATCGGGTCGTCTACGAAGGAGGCAAGCCGTGAGCGCCAATCCCCCGCAACGCCGGCTGACGCGTTCGAAGACACACAAGATGATCGCGGGGGTGTGCGGCGGCATCGCCGAATACCTGGACGTGGACCCGACCGTCGTGCGCGTGCTCTATGTGTTGGTCTCGATCCTGTCTGCCGCCTTCCCGGGTCTGCTCGCCTATATCATCCTGATCTTCGTGATGCCGCGCGCGGATTCGCCGGTCTCGTGAGCACGACGCGCCCCGCGATCCTCGTTACCAACGACGACGGGATCTTTTCGGAGGGCATCGAGCGGCTCTCGGCGGCGCTGGCGCAGGTTGGCGAGGTCTACACGGTCGCGCCGGACCAGGAACGCAGCGCCGCGGGCCACTCGCTCACACTCGACCTGCCGCTACGCGCCAAGCTCGTGGGCGAAAACCGCTGGTCCGTGGACGGGACGCCGACCGACTGCGTCAACTGGGGCGTCTTGCACCTGATGCGGGGCAAGAAGCCGCGACTCCTCTTTTCCGGAATCAACCTGGGTCTGAACCTGGGCGACGACGTGACCTATTCCGGAACCGTCTCGGCCGCCTTCGAGGGGACGCTCATCGGGCTTCCCTCCGTCGCGATCTCGCAAGAGATCGAGACCGGGTTTACCTTCGACGCGGCGGCGGACTTCGCGGTGCGTCTGGCGCGGTATCTGCTCGAACGGCCGCTGCCGCCCGGCACCCTCGTCAACGTCAACATCCCGGCGAGGCCGCCGCGCGGCGTGCGCGTGACGCGGCTGGGCAAGCGCCGTTACGGCGAGGCGGTTGTCGAGAAGACGGACCCGCGAGGGCGCCCCTACTACTGGATCGGCTCGACGCCCCCTTCGGGTGAGATCGAGGAAGGCACGGATCTCTCCGCCGTCGCGGAGAAATGCGTCTCGCTGACACCGCTTCATCTCGATCTGACCGATTACGGCTCGATGGAAGCGCTGCAGGACATCGCCCGGCGGCTGGGCGAGGCCGCGCCCTTGCCTTCCGAGAAGGGTCGGCCCGTCCGCTAAATGTCGTGGCCACCCCCTCTCCCGGCGGGAGAGGGTGGGGGTGAGGGGTGGACTCGTAATGGGGCGAGTCATTCATACCGAGGCGGTGAGTTCGTCCCTCACCCGTCCCTCTTCTAAAGGGAGAGGGAGTGAATGTCTTAGTACTCCAGCACCTTCCGCGCGGCGCCGAGCACCTTTTCGCCGTTTGGCAGAATCGCGCGTTCCAGGACTCGGTGAAAACCCACAGGCAGGAACTCCGAGCCGACGCGGCCGACGGGGGCATCGAGCCACGCGAAGACCTTCTCCTGGATCTGCGCAGCGATCTCGCCGCCAAATCCGCCGTGCACCTTGTCCTCGTGCGCCACGAGCACGCGGTTTGTCTTTTGGACCGAGGATGCGACCGCATCGAAGTCGAGCGGAACGAGCGAGCGCAGGTCGAGAACTTCGACCGAGCGGCCCTCCTTCTCGAGAACCTGCGCGGCCTCGAGGGCGAAGTGGACAGCGGTTCCGTAGGCAACGATCGTCAGGTCGTTTCCTTCTCGTCGCCGCCGGGCTCTTCCGAACGGCACGGCAAACTCCGCCGGCACGCTGGCGCGCGCCATCGGGTTGTTGTAGAGAAACTTCGGCTCCAGGTACAGCGTGATGCCGCGCGAGCGGATCGCCGTCCTCAAGAGACCGGCGGCGTCATCGGCAAAGGCGGGACAAACGATCCGGATGCCGGGGAGCGTCGCGAGCCAACCTTCGATGTTCTGGGAGTGGTAAAGGCCTCCGCCGATATACCCGCCCGACGCGATCCGCACCGTGACGTTGGGAACAAACTTCCCGTTGGTCCGCCAGGACTCGTGCGACATCTCGACCATCTGCTCGGCGGCCGGCCAGAAATAGTCCGCAAACTGGGCCCCTTCGACGACGACACGAATCTTGTCATCCAGGCGACAGAAGCCATCGGCCGTGCCCATGATGTAGTCTTCGGCCAGCGGTCCGTTGAAGACGCGCTTGGACCCGAACTCCTGCTGCATCCCCTTGCTGACGTTGAAGACGCCTCCCTTCTCGCGATAGGCGACGTCCTGTCCCCAGATGTAGGTGTCCGGGTTGCGGCGGAACTCCTCCTTCAACGTGGTGTTGATCGCCTGCACCAGCGTCTGCGGAGCGCCCGAACCGTCGGGAATTCCTCCGGGCCACTTCTCGGAGACCCAGGGCTCGGGCACGACGAAGTCGTGGATCGATTCGGGGGAGGGCTCCGGCGCCGCCTTCGCGCGGTCGGCTGCCTGCTCGTAGATCTCCCGGTTGTGCGTTTCGATCGCTGCAAGCTCCGCCTCGGTCAGCCACCCGTTCTCCAGAAGCGTCCGGCGAAAGCGCGGCAGCGGGTCCGCCGCCGCCGCGGCCACGAGCTCCTCGGGCGTCCGGTAGAGCTCGTGCCGGTCGGAGTTGGAGTGGGAGTGGATCCGCACACAGGTCGCATGCACGATCGCGCAGCCGGCTCCGGAGCGCGCGAACGCCACCGCCTCCCGCATGGCGCGGAAGGAGTCGAAGACGTCGAGCCCGTCGCAGTGGATGATCCGCAGGTTCCAGTAGCCGGAGAGGTTGTCGGAGGCGTAGGGGTTTGCCGTTTGGTCGCTCTTGGGAACGGAGATGCCGTAGCCGTTGTCCTGCACCACGAACACGACCGGCAGCTTCTCGCGTGAAGCCCCGTTGACTGCCTCGGAGAAGTACCCCTCCGAGAGCGAGGACTCTCCGACGGAGCAAAAGACGATCGCGTCGCGGCCGTATGTCTTGATCGCGCGTGCCAGACCCGCCGCGTGCTGCGCGTGGTTGGCGACGCTCGAGGAGACGTTCTGGATTCCGATCTCGGGCTTCGCGAAATGGTTGGACATGTGCCGGCCGCCGGAGGCCACGTCCGTGGCCTTCGACATGCCGTTCAACAGGATCTCTTCGGCGGTCAGACCGGCTGCGACACAGGTCGTCAGATCCCGGTAATAGGGGAAGAGATAGTCCCGGTTCGGGCGGAAGGTCATCCCGAGGGCGAGCTGGATGGCGTCGTGCCCGGCGCAGGGCGCGTGGTAGCTCCAGCCGAGCCCCTGTTTGAGGTAGTTCGGCGCCTTGTCGTCCAGCACGCGGGCGAGGTGCATCAGGCCGTACCACTTTCGCAGCTCCTCCCGGGACACGTCGGGCAACCCCGACACACGCGTCCACTCGGCCGTCTCCGGATGTGTCACCCGATCCTCCGTCAGAAAAATGAAACCATGATTTTAACTGCCTGGCGGCTTTTTTCCTTCCTTTTCTTCCCGGGTCGGGGTCCCTACAATGGGCGTAATGCACTCGGATGCGGAGGCGACGGGGCCGCGGGGCCGGGAGCTCGCGCTGCGGCAGGAAATGGTCGCTCGCTTCGTGGTCCCTCGCGGCGTGGATGCTCCCAGGGTTCTCGCCGCTCTGCGCCAGGTTCCCCGCCACCGATTCGTTCCGGAGCCTCTGCGCTCCAAGGCCTACGGCGACCATTCGTTGCCGATCGGCCACGGTCAGACGATCTCGCAACCGTACGTCGTCGGGCTGATGACACAGAGGCTCGCGGTCGAGCCCGGGCACAAGGTGCTGGAGATCGGCACGGGGTCGGGTTACCAGACGGCGGTGCTCTCGCACCTGGCGCGGACGGTTTACTCCCTGGAGCGGATCGACGAGCTCGCCCGAGCCGCCGCGGCGTTGCTGCGGTCGCTCGGATGCCACAACGTCTCGGTCAAGGCGTTTGACGGAACCTACGGCTATCCGGCCGCGGCGCCGTATGACCGCATCCTCGTGACGGCCGGGACCGATGACGTGCCCGAGCCTCTGCTGGCGCAGCTCGCAATCGGCGGAAGGCTCGTCGTTCCGATCGGGCCGCCCGAGCGGCAGCGGCTACGCGTGATCCGCCGCCGCAAGACGGACTTTGCGCAGGAGGACGCCGAGGAGGTCGTCTTCGTGCCACTGCTCGGCCGGTTCGGCCGGCCGGGCGCCGCGCCGTGATCGGCCGCCGCGCCGTCATATCGGGCCGCGTCCAGGGAGTCGGGTTCCGCTTCTTCGCGGAGCGCGCGGCGCGGGAAGGGGGAGTCAAGGGATGGGTGCGGAATCTTTCGGACGGCACCGTGGAAACCCTCGTCGAAGGAGAAGAGGCGGCCGTCAACCGGTATCTCGATCGCTTGCGCGTTGGTCCGAGGGGAGGCCTCGTGACCCGGATGGAGCCGGAGGACGTGCCCGTGCACGGCTTCGCTTCCTTCGAGATCCGCTGATGACCGACCTGCGCTCCTTCGTTCGGGACGTGCCCGACTTTCCGAGCCCGGGCATCCTGTTTCGGGACATCACACCGTTGCTCGCCTCGCCGGATGCCTTCCTGCGCGCCGTGCAGGCGATGGCGGAGCCCTTCCGCGGGGACTCGGTCGGCAAGGTTCTGGGCATTGAGGCCCGGGGCTTCATGTTCGGAGCGGCGATCGCTCGGGAGCTTGGCGTGGGGTTCGTGCCCGTGCGAAAGCCGGGCAAGCTCCCGCGGGAGACGCTGCGTGTCAGCTACGGGCTCGAGTACGGGAAGGACAGCCTGGAGATCCACAGGGATGCCTGCGCGGCGGGCGAGCGGGTCCTGGTTGCCGACGACGTGTTGGCCACGGGAGGCACGGCGGACGCCGCCGGGCAGCTGGCCGACCGGCTGGGCGCGCGTGTCGTGGGTATGACGTTCTTCATTGAGCTCGGAGACTTGAGGGGCCGCGAACGCCTCGCCAGGCGACGTCTCCACTCGGTGCTGGTACTATAGGCGCTGCCGGCGCCCCCCCGACGCCGGCGCCGTTCCGAATGACCGCCGAGAAGATTCTGATCGTTGATGACGACGAGGACATTCTGTTGATTGTCCAGACGATTCTCGCGTCCGCGGGCTATTCGGCCTGCACCGCCCGCAATGGCCGCGAGGGAGTGGATATCGCCCTGGAGCTGCGGCCCGATCTGATCCTGCTCGACGTGATGATGCCCGAGCTGTCCGGGTGGGAAGTCTGCACGACCCTGAAGAACGCTCCCGAGACGCGCCAGATCCCGATCGCGATGCTCACGGTCAAGAGCGAGATCCGAGATCTCATCACCGGCATGCAAGTCGGCGCCGACGACTACATCACGAAGCCCTTTACGCGACGCAAGCTCCTGTCCACCGTGCGCAAGCTTCTCGACGAGCGCGGCGACATCCCGACGCCCGCCCTCCCGTCCGAGAATGAGCAGATGCGGTTCAAGAACCTGCTCTTCGACGGCGTCACGGAACTGCCCACGGTGCCGGTCATCATCGACGCGCTGCGCGACCGGCTGCTCGACAACCGGGACCTGGGCGTTCTCTTTGTCGACGTGGAGCAGTACAGCCACATCGAGGAGACCTACGGCTGGGAGGTCTTCGACGGACTGCTCGGCACGACCGGCAAGGCCCTGCGCCGCATGCTGGGAACGGTCTTCGCGGCGGAAGACTTCGTCGCTGTCAATCGCGCCGGCGGCTCCGATTTTTACGTCTTTACGACGCTCGAGCCGGGAGAGGAGGCGTTGGCGCGCCTCCAGCGCAAGGGCAAACAGGTGGAGGAGTCGCTGCGGGAGACTCTGGACGAGGCGTTCGGGTCGCGGATTCACAAACGGATCGGTGTCTTCGTCGGGCACGCGATCATCCACTCCAATCCGCAGATGCGGGTCGAGAGACTCGTCTACCGCACGCTGCGGCAGGCGATCCAGATCGCGACGAACAAGGAAGAGGAGCGCCAGTCCCTGCTGCGCGAGACCTTCCAGGACATTCTGCGCAAGCGCCGCATCCGCACCGTCTATCAGCCGATCTTCGACTTGAACACGATGGCACTTTACGGGCACGAGGCTCTGACCCGTGGCCCCGCCGAGACCGCCTTCGAGAGCCCCGAGCTGCTCTTTGAGTTTGCCGAGGAACACGAGGCGATGTGGGATCTCGAGAAGCTCTGCATCGAGTCCTCGGCGACTCACTATGCGGTGCGCAAGGGCGGCATGCTCTTCATCAATGTGGAAGCCGACTCGATCACCGCTCTCACCGACCGGCGCGAAGCGCTCGAGCCCATCCTACAGCTGGATCAGAAGGTGGTTTTGGAAGTGACGGAACGGTCCGCCATCCGGGACGTGCCGGTGTTTCGGGAGGCGCTGGCGGCTCTGCGGAACCTCGGTTTCCGGATCGCGATTGACGACGCGGGTTCCGGTTACGCCTCGCTTCAGTCCATCGCGGAGCTCCGCCCCAACTTCTTGAAGGTGGCCAACACTCTGGTGACCGGTCTTCATGGCGACACGATCAAACGCGACGTGGTGGAGATGCTGGTCAATCTGGCCCGGCGAATCGACGCCGTCTGTGTGGCCGAGGGGATCGAAACGCCTGAAGACCTGGCCGAGTGCAGACGTTTGGGCATCCCGTACGGGCAGGGCTTCTATCTGGGTGTGCCGGAGGAGGTGCCCGCCCTGGAGCCTGCGCGGCAGTTCCTGGCCACTCCGGTCAAGTTGAGTGACGCGGGGTCGTAGACAGGACAGGTTGGAGAGAGACCCCGGGTCCGCACGGAGATCGGTGGACTGCCAGCGTCGCTGACGACCGTCCTCGACCTCACATCCTTGCAGGCAACCTCCGGCGAGCCCGTCCACCGCAGCTGACTTCGAGTCGAGAGCAGGACTCTGCTCCCTCTCCCTATGGGAGAGGGCCGGGGTGAGGGGAGTACATGAGCGGTCAGAGGGCGGTAAAGGGGAGAACCGCCTTTTGGTGTTACCGTTTCTCCCCGCGGGGCCGTAGCTCAGGTGGATAGAGCGAGAGTTTCCTAAACTCTAGGTCGCCGGTTCGAGTCCGGCCGGCCCCACCACATCTTCCTGCGTTTTCAGTCGGATGCGTTTTCTTGGATGCGGCCCCGATTGGCCCGAAGTGGCCCCAAATGACTCCAGTTACTCCAGAGCTACTCCTACGGCGGTCCCTTGCAG
>JBOGJN010000124.1:0-40659 GCA_050745445.1 Thermoanaerobaculia bacterium | reverse complement strand
GGCCAGGCGTGACTGGACGTCTTCCATGCGGTCTCCGCCGGTGACTTCGAGGAGCGCGTCGGCCAACGCGAAGGCCAGCATGGCCTCGGCGATGACGCCGCAGGCGGCCACCGCCGTCACGTCGCTTCGTTCGTAGGCCGACCGCGCCGGTTTGCCTGTCTCGAGATCCCCCGAGTCGAGCCCGCGGGCGAGTGTCGAGAGTGGCTTCATGTAGAGGACTGCGAGGACGTCCTCGCCATTGGTTACGCCCGCTTCGAGGCCTCCGGCCCGGTTGCTGCGGCGGGTGAGCCGCCCCGCGGGGCCCCGTTCGATCTCGTCGTGCGCCCGGGAGCCCGGCCCGCGGGAGGCTTCGATCGAGCAGCCGAACTCCACCGCCTTGACCGCGGGGATGGAGAGCAGGGCCGCTCCGAGGCGGCCATCGAGCTTACGGTCCCAGGAGACGTAGGAGCCCAGGCCCGCCGGGACCCCGCGGGCGCCGACCAGGATCGAGCCGCCGAGGGTCTCGCCGTCCTTCTTGGCTCTGTCCACGGCCTCGACCATTTGCTTTTCGAGCGTTGCGTCGATTGCCCGCAGCGGAGAATCTTCCCGCACGTTCTCGAGCGACGCGAAGGAGCGTGGCGACTTGCCGTCGATCACGTCTCCCACGGAGAGGACGCCGCTGCGGACCTCGATCCCGCAATGCGTAAGCAATTGCTTACATATTGCGCCCGCCGCCACGCGCGCCGCCGACTCCCGGGCCGAGGCGCGCTCGAGGACGTCCCGCAAGTCCCGGGCGCCAAACTTCATCCCGCCGGCCAGATCCGCGTGCCCCGGCCGCGGGCGTGTCAGACGCTTGTCGGCGGCCGCCCGCGGGTCGATCGCAAGCGGCCCCATCACGCGCTCCCAGTTGGCGTAGTCCCGGTTCTCGATCGCGATCGCGATGGGGGAGCCGAGCGTCACCCCGCCGCGCACGCCCCCCTGAAAGACCGCCTCGTCTCTCTCGATCTTCATCCGGCCGCCGCGTCCGTAACCGTGCTGGCGCCGGGCGAGCTCCCGCGCCACTCGGGCCGGGTCGATCACAAGGCCCGCCGGAATCCCCTCCAGAATGACCGTGAGCCGCGGCCCGTGCGATTCCCCCGCGGTCGTCAGATGCAGCGGCACGCGCAGAGTGTAGCTCTCAGCCGTCAACTTTCAGCCGTCAGGTCTCTTGCGCGCGGTGCATCCGCCGCGCACGCTGGTCACCGTGATGACGAGGCGGCGCGCGATCTCCTGGTCCGATTACGGGGGCCGGGGGAGGGGAAGCTATTTGTCCATGGTCCCCGGATTAGACTGCTGCCGTGGATCGCAAGTATGTCCTGAAGACGCCCGCGAGGCTTACGACGTACCGGGTGGACTACGACCGGGAGTTAAACGAAGAGCAGCGGGAAGTCGTCCTGGCCGGCGGCGGCCCGATTCTCGTGATTGCCGGGGCGGGCTCGGGCAAGACGCGCACTCTGGTCTACCGCGTGGCGCGTCTGATCGAGTCGGGGACCGACGCATCGAGGATCCTGCTCTTGACCTTCACCAACAAGGCGGCGCGCGAGATGCTCCGGCGCGTCGAGACGCTCCTGACCGTGGACACGCGGCGGCTGATGGGGGGGACCTTTCACTCCGTGGGAAACCGGCTGCTGCGCCGGTTCGGGACCTTCGTGGGCCTCTCGGCCAACTTCACGATCCTGGACGAAGAGGACACACGCGAGATGCTGGAGGCCGCGACCTCGGACCGCAAGATCCCGGTGCTCGAGAGACGCTTCCCCAAAGGGGACGTGCTCGCCGACCTCTACTCCTACACGATCAACACGGGGCATCCTTTTCCGGAGGTCCTGGCCGAGCGGGCTCCGCACTTTGCGCCGCTCGAGGCGGAGATCGTTTCTGTTTTTGACCGGTACCGCGAAAGGAAACGCACCGCCAACGCCTGCGACTACGACGACCTGCTGCTCGCCTGGAAACGCCTGCTGGCGGAGAACCCGGAGGCGGCGGCGCAACTGCGGCGCTCGTACGAGCACATCCTGGTGGATGAATACCAGGACACCAACGGCCTTCAGGGAGAGATCGTGGACGCGATGGCCGCCGGCCGGCGAAATGTCACGGTCGTGGGGGATGACGCCCAGGCGATCTACTCGTTTCGCGGGGCCTCGTTCGCCAACATTCTGGGGTTTCCCGAGCGGTATCCGGACGTGAAGACTTTCCGTCTGACGCGCAATTACCGCTCGACCCCCGAGATCCTGGCACTCGCCAACGCCTCGATCGGCTGCAACCTCCGGCAGTTTCCCAAGGAGCTGCGGGCCTCCCGGGAATCGGGACCTCTGCCGGCGGTCGTGCCGGTGCCGGACATTCCGGAGCAGGCGCGTTTTACGGCCCAGCGGCTGCTCGAGTGGCACGACGAAGGGGAAAGGCTCTCCGATCTGGCAGTCCTCTACCGGGCCCACTACCAGGCCCTGGAGCTCCAGATCGAGCTGACGCGCCGCGGCATCCCGTACGAGATCCGGTCGGGAATGCGTTTCTTCGAGCAGCGGCACGTCAAAGACGTGTTGGCCTTCCTGCGGATTGTGGTCAACCCGAAAGACGAGCTCTCCTGGAAGCGGGCCCTGAAGATCTTCCCCCGGGTGGGGGAGCGCTCGGCGGCGGCCGTCTGGGAATCGATCGGGAGCCGCCCGGATCCGCTCGTCTCTTTTCGCGAACGGGACGGCAAGGGCTTCGATCTGCCCCGCGGCGCCGAGACGGCCCTGAAGCCTTTCCGGTCGCTCCTGGCGCGTCTCGAGTCGCCCTCGGTTCGGTCCTCACCGGCCGAGGCGATCCGCGCCGTTGTCGAGGACGTCTATCGCGACTTCGCGCTGGCCAAGTTTCCCAACGGCGACTCCCGGCTGGACGATCTCGAGCAGTTCGCACAGTTCGCGCAGAGCTACGAGTCTCTGCCCGCTTTTCTGGAGGAGGTGACGCTCTTCAACGAGCTTTCGGGGGAGGACGTCGTGGCGGGAGAGCCGGACGAGGACCGCGTCGTGCTCTCCTCCGTGCACCAGGCCAAAGGGCTGGAATGGAGCCGTGTCATCGTCATGGGGCTTTCGGAAGGGCGCTTCCCGAGCTACCGCTCGTCTGTGACGGTGGAGGGGCTCGAGGAGGAGCGGCGGCTCTTCTACGTGGCGGTGACGAGGGCCAAGAACGAGGTCGCGCTGACTTACCCGATGCTCGCGCGCGACCGCTACGGCGTGGATGTGATTCTCGAGCCCTCACGTTTCGTCACGGAGCTTCCGGAGAGCGTCTTCGAAAAGTGGACGGTGGAGCTCGAGCCAGCGCCCGAAGACGCGCAGGCGTCCACCGACGAGCCGGTCAACTAAGAGCTAAGAGCCGACAGCTGAAGGCTGACAGCTTCTTCCTGTGCGACAATAGCAGCGTGAGCCCCGAGGCGAAAGCGCTGGTTCACCCGACCCCCTCCTATCGACCCGAAGCCTGGCACCGTTCCGGAGGGGGGGGTCTTGTGCGCGACCTCGTGCTCGGATCTTCGGACGGTCTCGTCGGCTTCCTGGCGTTCGTGGCCGGTGTGTCGGCTTCGCTTCCGACGCAACGCTCGATCGTGCTCGCCGGCTTTGCCGAGATGTTCGCGGGAGGGACCTCGATGGGGCTTGGCGCCTATCTCGGGGCCAAGTCGGAGAGAGAGTTCTACGAGAAGGAGCTCCGGCGCGAGCGCCGGGAGATCGCGGAGATGCCGCAGCAGGAGCGCGAGGAAATCCGGGAGATCTACGGGCGCAAGGGCTTCGAGGGCAAAGAGCTCGAAATGGTCGTGGACCGGATCACAGAGGACAAGGAAAGGTGGCTGCGGATCATGATGCACGAGGAACTGGGCCTGACGCAGACCGCCTTCGTGCCGCCCCTGCGGGCCGGGCTCGTGATGGGGCTCGCCTACATGGTGGGCGTGCTCGTCCCTCTGGCTCCTTACTTTTTGCTCGAACGCCCGTGGGCCCTGTTCGCCTCCATGTTCGCCACCTTCCTCGTGCTTTTTTCCGTTGGAGCCTTCAAGGCCCGTATGACACAGCGCCGCTTGTGGAAATCTGGCCTGGAAATGGCATGCTTAGGACTGGCAGGAGCGCTCGTGTGCCATTTCATCTCGAAATGGATCGCATCGATTTGACGGCAGGGTAAGGACTTGAGAGTCGAAGACCTCTACTCCGCCATCTGCCGTGAAGCGCTCGAATCACGTCAGCGCGACCTGACAACTTTTGTCGATAACGGCATGGCGGGCTTGTCGCAGCGGCTCGAGAAGACGCTCTTGCGGCTTCCCTTTGGCCACTATCTGCTGGGGCTCGGGCCCTACAACGCCGGCCTTGTTCGGCTCGACTTCGAAGAGCTCCTGATCGGCCGAGAGGTGCCGGAGTTCATCGGCGTCGGTATGCCCGTCTCCGGTTTCCGAGTCTCCTCGCCCGACGCGTTCTTAAACATTGAAGTCTCGCGCCTGCACGCCAAGGTCCTGCGCCGCCTCTTCGGCGAATTGGCGGAGTACCTCCTGATCGACATGCGATCGACGTGCGGCACCTACTTGAATGGGGAGCCCATTCCGGTGCCGGACGATCTGGACGGGGCCTCCGAGGAGGACTGTGCGCGGCCCCTGCGGTCGGGAGACTTCTTCTCGCTCGGACCGTCCGCCGTCAACCTCTTTCTCTTTTTCCAGAAGTGACGCCGGGGGCCGGCCGGCGCTCCGCCCGGGCGGCCACTCTCGTCGGTCTGGCCGTCTCCTTCGTCGTGGCGGTGGATCTGGTGCGCTCGCTGCGTCCGCTGCCCTTGACCGACCCGGACCCGCTCTGGGCTCTCCCGAGGCTGCTTCTGGGGCTCTTCGTCGTGGCTGCCTCTGCGTCGGCCGGGGGGCTCGTCTGCGCGTTGTGCCTCCTCTGGTTTCGCCATTCCCTGTCCGATCTGGACCCGGCGCCGCTTCCCTTTGAACGCGCCGGGCTCCTCGCGCTCGCCGCGGCCGCCCTTGTGGCCGGGACTTTCCTTCGTTTCGTGGACCTCGAGCGGCTGCCGCCGTCCCTCTGGATTGACGACGTCTCCTTGATCGCTCCGGCGCTGGCTCTCCAGGGCGCGCCGGCCGACTTCGCCGACACGATCCGTCCGGCGCCCTTCGGCGTGGCGAAACCCTACGGGAGCGTGGGCGTGCTCTATCTCGAGCTGTACCGCGGGGCGCTCTCGGTTTTCGGCGTCAACGTGTTCGGCGTTCGCTTTCTCTCCGCGGCGGCCGGCGCGCTTTCGCTCCTGACTGCGCTGCTGCTCGCGCGGGAGCTTCTTCCGCCTGGCGGCGGGCCGTTGGCGGCGCTCGTCCTGGCCGGGATGCGCTGGTCTCTGATCGTCTCGCGGTGGGGCTGGAACATGATCGCTCTCGCGCCGGTCGTGGATCTGGCGACGCTGCTGCTTCTCGGCGCGCGCCGCCGTAGGAGCCTCGCCGCGGCGCTCGCGGCGGGCGCCGTTGCGGGACTCGGAGCGCACATATATCTCTCGGCCTGGCCGGCCGCAGTTGGGCTCGCGGCTTTCGCCCTGTGGCAGCGGCGGGACGCGGAAAGGCTCGTCGGACGCCTCGGGCTGGCCGGCATCTTCCTGACCGGATTCCTCCTCGCCGCGGCGCCCCTCTTTCTTTTCCGGGACGGACGCCGAGCCCCGTACTTCGCGCGGACCCGGGACCACAACGTCGTTCTGGAAATTCGCCGCCAGCGGTCTCCCATGCCCGCCCTCGCCGCCGCTGCGGACGCTCTGGCCTCCCCCTGGTTTCTTTCGGACCCGGCGCCGCGCAATGACCTGCCCGGCCGGCGGAGGCTCGGCTGGATCCTGGGCATCCCGATCGCGTTCTGCCTGGCGCGCTGTCTGCTGCGCCCGCGGGAAGACCTCTCGGCTCTTCTGTTCGCGCACGGGGCCGCGGCTCTGGCCACGGTCGTTGCCGGGGGACAGGCCGACAATCCCAGCGGATCGCGCTTCGCGTACCTAACGACCGTCACGGCCGTGGCGGCAGCCGCGGGCATGCTTTTGCTCATCGGGAGTGTTTCCGGGCGGGGGAGGCGTCCGGCGGCGCTCCTGGCGGTCGGCCTGCTCGCCGTGCAGGGGACCCTCGGGGCGCGCGACGCGCTGCTCGACTGGCCCGAGCGACGGGAGACCTTCGAGGGTTTCCACGGCCAGGACACCCTGATCGGCCGCGCGGCGGCGCGCTGGGAGGAGTACGGCGAGGTCTCCGTCGAGCCCGATCTCGGCCACTCGGACGTACTGATCTCCGCGGTTTTTCGTTACCGGCTGGCCTCGCTGCCTGGGCCAAGCGCAGCGGGCCACGCGACGCGCCGGCGTTTCCGCGTCGTCGCCGCACAGACCTGGCCCGCTCGGGGCGAACGGCAGGTCGAACGCGTCCGGGACGGATGGGGGCACGAGTGGGCGATCGTGCTCGGCCGGGCCGAGGCGCGTTCGTGAGCCCTCCGGCATCCCCGACCGCGCGTGCGGCGGTCGCGGTCGGCTCGGCGGCGGCCTTCCTCGCCGCGGTTCTCCTGATCGGCTCCGTGCGGCTGGCGCTGCTTCTGGACCCCGATCCGGCTTGGGTGGTCGCGCGGCTTCTGTTGGGGCTCCTGGTCGTCTGCGGCGCCGTCCTGGCCGGCGGCATTGCAGCCGCTCTCGTTTTTATTCTCGACCGCGACCTGGCCTTCTCGAGCGATCTCCCGGCGCTCCCGCTGCCGACCGGCGTTCTCGCGGCGACGGCCTGCCTCGTTCTGGTTCTCGGCGCGGCCGTGCGCCTGGCCGCCCTGGAAGAGCTGCCGTTCTCGCTCTGGCATGACGACCTGCTCGTCGTCCCGCACGCCCTCTCTCTGGAAGGAAAGCCGAGCGATTTTCACGACAGCGTTCGCACAATCACCGACAACTGGGGTCGGCCGAAGGGAACCGTGGGCGTGCTCTACCTCGAGGCCTTTCGCCTGGTTCTCCGGCGCTTCGGGACAACGGTTCTGGGGATGCGTTTTCCTTCCGCGTTAGGCGGCATCCTCTCAATCATGACGGCGATGCTTCTCGGACGCGCGCTTCTTCCGCGCGGCGGCGGGACGCTCGCGGGTCTGGTCCTCGCGGGCCTGCGGTGGCACCTCATCCTTTCGCGGTGGGCCTGGGTCTTGATTTTCGTCGCACCGATCCTGGATCTGGCGACGCTGGCCGCGCTTCGTGCCCGCCGGAAAGGGAGTCGCGCCGCGGCCGCCGTCTCGGGCGCCGTCGCCGGGGTAGGCACCCACGTCTATCTGTCGGCCTGGATCGCATCGGCTGCCCTCTTGCTGCTGCTCCTCTGGCCCGGAGGCGGCTCCCGGAAGGTCCGACTCCCCCTGGCGCTCATCTTCGCCGCGGCTTTCGGGGCCGTCGCCCTGCCTCTCTTCCTCCTGAAGGAGGGGCGCCAGGCACCCTACTTCGTTCGCGCGAGCCATAATGTCCTCGTCGAGGCCCGCCTCACGCGCTCGGCGGTTCCCGTCGCCACTGCCGCGGCCAACGCGTTGCTGGCCCCTTGGTTCCTGACCGACCCGACCCCGCGCAACGACCTCCCCGGTCGCCGACGGCTTCCGTTTCTACTCTCGGTCGCCCTCGCGGTTTCCTTTCTCCGAGCCCTGGTCCGGCCCCGCGGAGACTTGTCCGCCCTGCTCCTGGCCCACGCGGGCACCGCGCTGGTCGCCTGCGTGGCGTGGGGAGAGCAGCTTTCTCCGAACGGATCGCGCTTCGGGTATTTGACCACCGTGACCGCGGTGGGCGTGGCTGCAGGCTTTCTCTGGTTCCTGGGTCTTGTCTTAACCCGTTGGCGCCGCGTCGGCGCCTGGGTGGTCGTGGGCGGGCTCGCGGTGGCCGGCGCGCAGGCCTCGAGCGACCTCGTCCGCTGGGGGCAGAAGCGGGAGACCTACGACAGTTTCGTTGGCCAACAGACTTCGGTGGGGCAGTCGGCAGCGCGCTGGCGGCGGTACGGAGAGGTTCGGATCGAGCCGAGCCGCCTCTATTCCGCGCGGGTTGTCGAAACGATTCGGCGATACGGGATCCTGCCACGGCGGGAAGCGACCGCTCCCGCAGTCCCGCCGTCTGGGTCTCCGAGGAGGTTTCGCCTCTGTCCGCCGGTCACGCGGCCGTCCCCCGGCGAGCGCGTGGTCGAGCGCGTGCGCGATGGATGGGGAAGGGAGTGGGCGATCGTCATAGGACAGAGGAGGTAGACCGGGGAGCTAGCAGCGTGTGCCCGCCGCGACCGCCCGGGCGAGAACCTCCTCGCCGACCTCGAAGCGGGAGGGGCGAATCTCCGTCAGACCCGTCTCGTCCCAGATCCCCATGGTTCGCAGCGGCGGCCTGTAAACGTGCAGGGAAACGGCTCGGGCAGTTGTCGGGATGAGCCGGTGCAGCACCGTGGGCCCGGTCTCGGACAGGTCTCCCTCGGGACGCACGCGCGAGTCCGTGAGCTCGGGCACGAGCGCTGGCGTCGTGAAGCGTTCCTCCGTGAGGGATCCGGACAGGATCGTCATTCCCCCGAGCACGCCGCGGTGGTCGTGGATGGGCGTCGCCTGCCCCGACTCCCACCCGATGATCATGATCTCCCAGTCGTTCCAGAAGAGGACGGGATGGCGGACGTACTGCGCGGGGTCGAATCGCACGCGGTCGAGGTAACGGGCAGCCTGGCTTGAGATCCTCTGGACAAGCGACGCCGGCGTGGGGCGCTCGGGAGATCGGGATGCGTCTTCCAAGACCTCTCGAACGGCCCCGGCGAAGGTCATTGCCGCGATTCTACCGAATCGCGCCGTAAACCGTAAAGCGTAAGCCGTCAGCCGTAAGCTGGACGCGACAACGCTGGGCCGCTCACGGCTCCCCGCTTACGGCTCACGAACTCGGCGTGCTATCTTGCGCGGCGCTGTGAAAATCGCAGTGGTGCCGGGTGACGGGATTGGCGTGGATGTCACCCGTGAGGCGGTCAAGGTGCTCGAACGTGTTTGCCGCTTTCGTGGGCTGGCGCTCGAGACCGTTTTCTTCCCCTGGAGCGCCGACCACTACCTCGCGACGGGGGAAACGCTTCCGGCCGGAGCCATTGAGGAGTTACCGCATCGCTGCGACGCGATCTTCATGGGGGCCTTCGGAGACCCCCGCGTGCCCGACATGAAGCACGCGGCGGACATTCTGCTGGGCGTCCGCTTCCGTCTCGATCTCTACGTCAATTATCGTCCGGTGCGCTGTCTGGACGACCGGCTCTCGCCGCTCAAGGGCTTCCGCGCCGCCGACATCGACTTCGTCGTCTTCCGGGAGAACACCGAGGGGGCCTACGTCGGGTCGGGCGGAATCTTCAAGAAGGGGACACCGGACGAGGTGGCCGTCCAGGAGGATCTCTCGACGCGCAAGGGAGTCGAGAGGATCATCCGCTACGCCTTCGACTACGCCCGCGCACGCGGCCGGAAGCGAGTCGTGATGTCGGACAAGTCCAACGCGATGCGTTTCACGGGCGACCTGTGGCAGCGGGTCTTTGCCGAGGTCGGGCGCGAGTACGGAGAGATCGAGTCCTCCCATCTCTACATCGACTCCCTCTGCATGCAGATGATCAAGGACCCGCGGCAGTTCGACGTGATCGTCACGAACAACATGTTTGGCGACATCGTGACGGACCTGGCGGCGGCGCTCCAGGGGGGTCTTGGCATGGCGGCCTCCGGCAACATCCACCCGGGCCGAATCTCGATGTTCGAGCCCGTGCATGGCTCCGCGCCCAAGCACGCCGGCACCGGCAGGGCCAACCCGTTTGGAGCGATCCTGACGGTCGCGCTGATGCTCGAGCACCTGGGCAAGAGGGAGGAGGCGGGCGCGATCGAGGCGGCCGTCGGGGCCTGTGTCCGGGAGGCCCGGTGCACGGCGGACGTGGGCGGTTCCCTCTCGACGTCGCAAGCCGGCGACGCGGTGGTAGAGCGGCTGGCGCTCTGAGTGCCGGTGCGGCACCCGGCTTTGCTAGAATCCAGCCCCTAGCAAAGGAGAACCGAACATGCTCCGTTACACGACTCGCCTCTTCGGGATCGCTCTGGCCGCATTCCTCCTGGTCGGCGTGCTTCCGGCGCGCGGTGCCCCGACGAAGTTCCTCGACTCGGACGATGCCAAGGAGAAAGACGAGCCGCAGGAGTTCCTCCCCGACTACGACAAGCTCACCAAGGGCAAGGACGCCGACTGGGTTTATTTCCCCAACGGCCAGGGCCTCAAGGCCTTCAAGACCGTGACCGTCAAAGAGTTCGAGGAGAACGGCCGTGGGCGCGAAGCCCGCGACGCCGCGCGGGACGGGAAGGACTACATGGAACAGTGGCTCGGGAAGCAGGGCTTCCAGATCGCCAAGAGCGGCGGCGAAGTGACGATCGAAGGCAACGTCTGCAACGCTTGGGAGCCCTCGGGGGGAGCCCGCTTCTGGGGGGGCTGGTACGCCAACCCGGGGGTCTGCCTGGAAGTGATCGCCAAAGACTCGAAGGGCGGCATTCTGGCGGAGGCCCGGCAAAAGGCAAAGGGCTCGACCCTGCGGGACGCCGTGGAAAACGGCCTGGAGGACGTGGTCAAGTCGCTTGCGGCGGGCCGCTGACGAGTCGGTTCGAGGCTTCCTCCGGTCGGCATATCTGACTCACGCGAAGCAACTTAGGGCCGAAGGCGGGTGTCGCGAGCGGGCACCCGCTTCCCGCCCCTCCTCCGGCGTGGTAGCGTATTTTTGAGGTCTGAGGGAGCGAAGAAGATTTCCGAACCCACACAAGCCGTCACCCTGCCGGAGGCGGGGCTGACTGCGCTCTTCGGAATCGCCGACGAAAACCTGCGCGCCATCGAGGAGGCCTTTGGGATTCGTCTGGCCTCGCGCGGCAACGAGATTTCCGTCGTGGGGGAGGGCGAGGCCGAGGACACGGCGCGGCGGCTGCTTTCGGGCTTTTCGGAACTGCTCGCGATTGGCTATCCCCTGCGTTCGAGCGATGTCGCGACGGCCATCCGAGTCTTCAAGGAGGACGCGAGCGCCTCGATTGTCGAGTTCTTCGTCGAAAGCCCCTTTGGGCCGACGCTCAAGTCCGTGGTGACGGCGCGCAACATCAAACAGCGCCTCTATGTGCAGACGATCGACCGCCACGACATGGTCTTCTCGATCGGCCCGGCGGGTACGGGCAAGACCTATCTCGCGGTTGCGATGGCCGCGTCGGCGTTGCTCGAGAAGAAGGTCAAGAGGATCGTGCTGGCGCGGCCGGCCGTGGAGGCGGGGGAGCGCCTCGGCTTTCTGCCGGGAGACATGGTCGAGAAGGTCAATCCCTATCTGCGTCCTCTCTACGACGCCCTCTACGACATCCTGGGTTACGAGAAGACGGCCAAGCTTTTGGAGCGCGGCATCATCGAGGTGGCCCCGATCGCCTTCATGCGTGGCCGCACTTTGAACGACGCCTTCATCATCCTGGACGAAGCGCAAAACACGACGTCCGAGCAGATGCGGATGTTCCTGACGCGTATCGGATTCGGATCGAAGGCCGTCGTGACGGGAGACGTGACGCAGGTGGACCTTCCGCAAGGCAAGACCTCCGGCCTGAGGGAAGCCCAGCAGCTGCTTTCCCGCATCGAAGGCATCCGTTTCGTGATCTTTGACGAGCGGGACGTCGTGCGCCATCCCCTCGTACAGTCCATCATTTCCGCCTATGACGCGCTCGACAGGGAGCGCGAATCCAACGGCCGCGTAGCGGCGAACCGCCCCCCGGCCGGACGCTAGGAATACCGCGATGGGGAAAGACGCGCCCGCGCGGCGCACGAGGATGTCTTTTCGGGGCCGCCGGCCGGGCGATCCAGAAGACGGCCTCTCATCCCCGCTGCGCCTGCGCCCTCTAGCCTGGGCTGTGGTCTACGTGCTCGCGACGACCTTCTCGTTCGCCCCCACACTGACGTTCCGCAGCGCCGCGGCCAAGCCGGGATCGATCGCGACGCGCGATGTCGTGGCTCCCCGGGACCTGATCGTTCCGGATCCGGCGGCGACCGAGCGCCGGCGGGCCGAGACGGCCGATGAAGTGCTTCCCGTCTACGACTGGGACACGGCGGCCTCCGCTCGCCTGGAGAAGGAGTTCTCGGAGGCGTTTGGCCGGGCACGGGAGGCATCCGCCGGCACGCGCGGACGTCGGGTCGTGTCGCCGGCTGTGCGCGAGGCGTTCGGTCTGCCGATCGGAGAGGAGGCTCTCGCGGCGCTCGCCCGCCTCTCGTTCTCCCGGGATCTCGAAGACCGCCTCATCGCGGCCGCGGCGGACCTCTACCGGACGCGGGTCGTGGACAACCGCGACCTGCTGCTGGAGAACCAGGCGCGGGGCGTGCAGCTGCGGGATACCGCCTCTGGCCAGGAGGTTCGGCGCCGCGAGCTCTCGGACGTTCTGGAGTACGGGTCACAGGCGAAAACTGCGCTGCTGGCGCGTCTGGCTGGTAGCCCCCTGAAGGGTCGGGAACTTTCCGAAGTGGCCTCCTTTCTGGCCGCGGCGTTGCGGCCAAACCTGACTCTCAACGCGGCAGAAACCGTGCACCGGCGCGAGGAGGCGGCGCGCAGTGTGGAGACCGTACTGACCAAGATCCCGAGAGGAAAGGTGATCGTCCGCAAGGGGGACGAGATCTCCCCCCGGGTGGCCGAGTGGATCGCGGCCGCGCGGGCCTCCGTGGCGGACCTCTCGTCCTGGGTCAAGGTTGCCGGCATCGCCATTCTGGAGACGCTGGCCGCCGCGGCCTTCTGGCTCGACTCCCGCCGGCAACGCCGTCGCATGCGCGAGCGCAGCTCCCGGGTCGTCTACGGTTCGGTGCTGGCCTCGGGAATCCTCTTCTCGCTTGTGACGCGCGGGGCCTTCGCGCTCGCCCAGGGCCTCTCCTCGAGCTTCGAGAGCTCGGCCTGGGCGACGCACGCCTACTACGCGATCCCGTTCGCCGCCGGCTCGATCATGGTGAGCCTGGTGGCCGGGATGGGTCCGGCGCTGCTGTTCGCCGCGGTCCACTCGATCGGCGCCGGTGTGCTCATGGGACAGAGCTTTTCGTTCGTCCTCTTCGCGATTGTGGGGTCGCTCGCTGGGATTTTCGGTCTGGGCAAGCTCCGCGCCAGAAGCGTCCTGCTGGCCATGGGCGGCATCGTGGCGGGCGCCAACCTGGTCTCGATCTCGGCCATCACGTTCCTGGGCGGCGGGGCGGGCGGTTCTGGGTTCGCCGGAGACGCGCTCGCGGGGCTCCTGGGCGGCTGGTTCGTGGCAATGATCATCGGGGTCTTCCTGCCGCTTTTCGAAAACCTCTTCCACGTCGCGACCGACATCCGGATGCTGGAGCTCTCCAACCAGAATCTGCCGCTGCTGCGCACGCTGGCGCTCGAGGCGCCCGGCACCTACCAGCATTCGCTCATGGTGGGCCACCTGTCCGAGGCTGCGACGGAGGCGATCGGCGCGGATGCGCTTCTGGCGCGCGTGGCGGGCTACTACCACGACATCGGGAAGACGAAGATGCCCGACTATTTCATCGAAAACCAGCCCAAGGGGTTCAACCGCCACGACCGGCTCGAGCCCTCGATGAGCGCGCTCGTCATCGCGGCGCACGTCAAGGAAGGAGTCGAGATGGCGAAGAAGGCGCGGTTGCCGGAGCCGCTGGTCGCGGCGATTCGGGAGCATCACGGCACCAAGTTGATCCGTTACTTCTATCAGAAGGCCTTGACCCGCTCCGACGCCGCGCAGGGGGCCGTGAGCGACACCGAGTACCGGCACACGGGCCCCAAGCCCGCCACCCGCGTCAACGCGATCCTGATGATTGCGGATGCGGTCGAGGCGGCCTCGCGGACGCTGATCGAGCCCACACCCGCAAAGATCCGCGCCATGATTCAGACGATCGTGGACGACTGTCTGCGTGACGGTCAGTTCGACAACTGTGATCTGACGATGCGGGATCTCGCGGTGATCGTGGACACTTTGGAACGCTCCGTGGCGACGGTCTTTCACCACCGGATCGACTATCCGGGCTTTGAGTTCAACCGCGAACGCGGAAGGCGCCGGGCCGCCGAGGGCGTAACCGAAGTTTCGGCGGCGCGTTCCGCGGGGCCGCGGGCGCTTTAACGCGATGGAAGTAGGGGTCGCTTCGAGAGTCTCGGCGCCGCTGCCGGCCCGCCGGGTGCGCGGTCTTCTTTCTCGCATCGCCCGGCTGACGGGCAGCCACGCCCGGGAGGTCTCGGTTCTCTTCTGCGGGGACCGGGCAATGCGGTCCTTGAACCGCCGTTACCGGCGAAAGGACCGCGCCACCGACGTGCTGGCGTTTCCGGCTGCCGACGGAGAGTTCCTGGGCGACATCGTCGTCTCGGTTCCCTACGCCTCACGACAGGCGCGGCGGCGCGGGGAGCCGGTCTCGCGCGAGGTGCAGCGGCTGCTGCTGCACGGCTTCCTGCATCTGTCCGGCTACGATCACGAGACGGACGACGGGGAGATGCGAGCGCTCGAGGCGAAGCTGCTCCGCCGTCTGGGCCTCGAGGACTCGAAATGATCGCCTTCCTGGTCTCCGCGTTTTGTTACGTCGTCTTTGTCCTCTTCGAGACGTTCGCGCTCGCGCTCGACCGCCTTTCACCGATCAAAATCCGGGGGCTGCTGGAGGAGCACCCGGAGCGCGCGCGGATCCTCGCCGGCCCCGGCGAGGTCGAGATCATGCGAACGACGACGAAGGTCCTGGTGCAGGTGCTCCTGCTGACCGGCCTTTTGACCGTGGTCTCGGCCTTTGGAAGCTTTGGCTGGACGCCCGCGTGGGTCTGGGGCGGGACGATCTTCCTTTTGGGCTGGCTCCTGACGGAGATCGTTCTGATGCGCCACGGCGCGGCCTCCGACCCCGAGAGGATCGTTGCCAGACTGCTGCCGATGATCACCGGCGCTTCCTGGCTCCTGCTTCCGCTTGCCATCCCGGTGCGGAAGATCTTCGAGAGCCGGGAGCGCCAGCAGGCCGCTCCGGCCACGGAGGAGGAGGTCCAGGCCTACATCGATGTCGGCCGCGAGGAGGGCATCCTCGAAAAAGAGGAGGAGAAGCTGCTGCTCTCGATCGTGGACTTTGGCGATACGCGTGTGCGCGAGGTCTCCACACCGCGCACCGACATCGTCTGGATCGACGTGGCCTCTTCCCCCGAGATCCTGGCAGACCTCTTTGTCTCCTCGAAATATTCACGGATTCCCGTGGTGCGCGGTTCGATCGACAGGGTCGTCGGCATCGTGCACGTCAAGGACATGTTCGAGGCGATGCGCTCGGAGCCGGCGCGGCCGATCGCGCAACTGGCGAGCGAGGCGTACTTCGTGCCGGAGTCCAAGAAGGTCTCCGAGCTGTTGCGGGAGTTCCAGCGGCGGCACCTCTGGATGGCGATCGTCGTGGACGAATACGGCGGGGTTTCGGGGCTGGTGACGGTGGAGGATCTCCTGGAGGAGATCGTGGGCGAGATCTCCGACGAGCATGAGGACGAACGCGAGCCGGTCGCCAAGGCGGGGGAGAACGCCTATTCCGTCTCCGGAAAGGAGAACATCGCGACGGTGCGCGAGCTCTTCGGACACGGCCCCGAGGAGGAGGAGTTCACCACCCTGGGTGGCTTCCTGGCGGCGCGGCTGGGTCACATCCCGAAGGCGGGAGAGACGCACCGGGAATCGGACCTGCTCTTTACCGTCGAGGAGGCTGACCGGCGCCGCGTTTACCGGGTTCGGATCGAGCCCACCGGAAGCTCTCAGCCGTCAGCCGTCAGCTCTCAGCAGAGCCCCGCCGAGATACGCCCGGGCGACCGCAAGCTGAGAGCTGAAAGCTGAAAGCTGACGGCTATGAAAGCCGGTCAAGTGGCCGTGGTCGGCCGCCCAAACGTCGGCAAGTCCACGCTGGTGAACCGGCTCGTGGGCGAGAAAATCGCCATCGTTTCGGACAAGCCGCAGACGACCCGAAGACGCATCCTGGGTGTCGCGAGACGCCCCGGCGCGGAGATCGCGCTCGTGGACACGCCGGGCATCCACCGGCCCCAGTTTCGGATGAATATCGCCATGGTCCGCGACGCAACCGACGCTCTGGCGACGGCCGACCTCGTGCTCTTCGTGGTGGACGCTTCGGAAAAGAGGGGCGGGGGGGAGACCTTTCTGCTCGAGCTCGTGAAGCGCTCGGGTACTCCGGCGCTTCTTGCGTTGAATAAGATTGACCGGATCCCGAAGCAGCTCCTGCTGCCCCTCATCGCCGACTTCGCCGCGCGCCATGCGTTTGGCGAAATCGTGCCGGTGTCTGCCCGGACAGGCGATGGGGTCGAGCGGCTCGCTTCGCTTCTGGCCAAGCATCTGCCGGAGGGCGAGCCCGCCTATCCGGAGGACTTCCTGACGGCGACACCCGAGTCGGAATGGATCGGCGAGGTCATCCGGGAGAAGCTGCTCGACCGGACTCGCGAGGAGCTCCCGTTCGTCTCGGCCGTTCTCGTCGAATCGGTTCGCGAAGACGAGGAAAAGAATCTGACGGTCGTCGTGGCCTCGATCGTCGTCGAGCGGGAGGGGCAGAAGGGAATCGTGGTCGGCCGCGGCGGTTCGATGATCCGGGAGATCGGAAGGGCCGCGCGCGAGGAGCTCGAGGCCTCCTCCGGGCGGCGCTACTTTCTGGAACTGACCGTTCGGGTGCGCGAGGACTGGCGAAACGACGACCGGTTCTTAACGCGCCTCGTCGCGGACCCGAAGGGCGGCTAGAAGGGAAGAG
This sequence comes from Thermoanaerobaculia bacterium, assembly GCA_050745445.1. Classification (GTDB taxonomy): domain Bacteria; phylum Acidobacteriota; class Thermoanaerobaculia; order UBA5066; family Gp7-AA6; genus JBOGJN01. The sequence continues at coordinate 23,955 of JBOGJN010000124.1, read as the reverse complement.
TGCGTGGTCGCAGGGCGGGCGACAGCTCACCCCTCACCCTAACCCTCTCCCAGGGGGAGAGGGGACCGCATCCTCGCTACAGGCGCCGAACGCCGTTGCGCAGACGCTCGGAAAGATCTCCGAGGGCTTCGGCCAGGGACTCCCGGAGGCGGTCGAACTCCGAAAGCATCCGTTGGTCGGCCTCGGTCTGCTGGCCGCGCGCCTCGAGCAGCGGGGCGATCTGAGTCCGGATGTCCTCGGCCTCGCGACGGCCCTGGCTCGTCTTCTCCTGGAGGGCCGTTGCCAGCGTCTCGATCTGGCTGACGAGGCCGGTCAGCTGCTGGCTGAACTTTTCGCCGCGCTCCGAGAGGCTCCGGAGCGCCATCGAGACATCGTCCTCGGCAGTGCGCTGGCGCTTCTCCGCGGCCTCCAGCCGCTCCTCGATATTGCGCAGCCAGACCTCTGTCTCCTGCTGCCGCTTGGCCGCCTTCTCGAGGGCCTGGAGCTGCGTGGCGAAAGACTCCTGCTTCTCTCCGAGCGTCTTGCCCATGGCCCGAGCGTCACGCTCGAAGGCCTGCAGCCGCGTCTCTAAACCCTGAAGCTTGGGTGAGTCGGCGGCCGGCCCGGCGGCGGGCTGCGGCGGTTGCACGGGGATCTCCACGGGCGCAGGGGGGGCCCCAATGGGATTGAAGATCTCTTCGGGGTATCCGGCCTTCTCCGTCGGCCGGTCTGCCGCCTCGGCGAAGGGCCCTTGCGCCTCCTGGAGCTCTTCGATTGGCTCTTCCTCCGCGGCCGCGAAGGGGGCCTCCTCCGCCGTCGGAGACGGCACGAGCGAAAGGGGCCGCTTGGCCCCGGTACGCGCCGCCGCGCCCGATTCGGGAGATGCCCGGTTCAGCAGCGAGTCTTTCCAGAACAGCAGATCGTCCGGCTCCTTCCGGGTCGGGGCGGCGTTGGCTTCCTCCGGGCGGCGGCCCTGGAGCCGCCGCAGCAGATCCACGAAGGTCAGCTTCGAAATCAGCTTGAAGGTCTCGGTGACGCCGCGACCGGCGCTCGCGATGGCCTCGACGAAAGGATAGGAGGACAGGCCGAGCGCTTCCTGCATCGCGTCCACGGAGAGGATGTCGGTCAAGTCCCGCTTGTTGTACTGGATGACGATGGGGATCCCCTCGAAGGAGGTGCCGTTGGCCTTGAGGTTGTCTTTCAGGTTCTGCCAGCTCTCGAGATTCTTCGGGAGCATGGTCCACTGGGAATCCGCCACGAAGACGATTCCGTCAACTCCCTTCAAGACCACGCGTCGTGTCTCGTTGAAGGCGCTCTGCCCGGGCACGGTCGCCAGCTGAAAGCGGATCTTGTAGCCCTTGATGTCACCCAACTCGACGGGGAGCAGGTCGAAGTAGATGGTGCGGTCCGTCTGGGTCGCGAGGTTCAAGAGTTTCCCGACGGTCGCCGGCTCCAGTCGGTCGTGGAGCAACTGCAGGTTTGTGGTCTTGCCGCCCAGACCGGGTCCGTAATAGACGATCTTTGCAGTCAGCTCTCTCGTCGCGGCGTTGTAGACGACCATGTTTTTTCCGAATTATAGCGCCGCCCGGGGTTCCGGAACGGCTTTTTTGAGGCTCACACCCCTGCTCCGCTGCACTTCTTGACGGAGAGGGCAGCAGCCCGTAGACTCGCGCGGACTTGGTCACCTCGAGCGCCCGCCCACAACCCGTTCCGAGCCGCCCATGACCGAGACGCTCGTCAGGAAGGCCCGGATCCTGGATGACGAGCGGGTCCACCGAATGATCGACCGGATGGCTCACGAGATCGCCGAGAGGCAAAAGGACCTGCAGGATCTGGCCTTCATCGGCATCCGGACCCGGGGCGTTCCCCTGGCCAACCGCCTGGCGACTCGCCTCTCGGACCTCGCGAAGAAGACCTTCCCCGTCGGGACTCTCGACATCACGCTTTACCGCGACGACCTTTCGATGATCGCCCCGCAGCCACTGCTCAAGAAGACCGAGATCGACTTCGATCTGAACGGCCGCACGATCCTGCTCTGCGACGACGTGCTCTACACGGGGCGCACGATCCGCGCGGCCATGGACGGGATCATCGACCTCGGGCGGCCGCGTGCGATGCGTCTGGCCGTCCTGATCGACCGGGGGCACCGGGAGCTCCCGATCGAGGCCAACTACGTGGGCAAGAGCGTTCCGACGGCCCAGCGAGAGTTGATCCAGGTCCTGTTCGAAGAGACCGACGGCTCGGACGAGGTCTGGATCCTGGAGAAAACGCACTGAGCCTCCCGAGACTCGCTTTCCGTCCGCGAAAGCCGGGAACACCGGCCTGGCTCTCTTTTCCTCGCGTCGGCCGCACACTCCCATGACGGCCCTCACGCGTCTGCGCGCCAAGGACCTGCTCGGCATCGAGCCTCTCCTGCCGGACGAGATCACTCTGATTCTCGACACGGCGGAGTCGCTGCGGTCGATCGGCCAGCGGCAGATCAAGAAAGTGCCCGCGCTGCGGGGGCGCATGGTCGTCAACCTCTTCTTCGAGGCCTCGACACGCACCCGCTTTTCCTTCGAGACGGCGGAGAAGTGGCTCTCGGCCGACGCACTGAACTTCGCGGGGAAAGGCAGTTCGGTCGAAAAGGGGGAGTCGCTGCTCGACACGGCGCGGAACCTGGAGGCCATGTCGCCGGACTTGATCGTCATCCGTCACGAGTCGCCCGGCGTGCCGCACTTTCTCGCGCGGAATCTGAAGGCCGGTGTCGTCAACGCCGGGGATGGCGCGCACGAACATCCCACGCAGGCGCTCCTGGACGCGCTGACCATCCGGCGGCACTTCGGACGCCTCTCGGGTCTGCGGGTCGTCATGACCGGAGACGTCGCGCATTCGCGGGTCGTGCGCTCGAACATCTGGCTCCTGACGAAGATGGGCGCCCGCGTCGTCGTCTGCGCCCCGCCCACGCTTCTGCCTCCGCGGATCGGGGAGATGGGAGTCGAGGCCACGACCGACTTCGACACCGCGCTCGAGGAGGCGGACGTCGTCATGATGCTCCGGGTGCAGCTCGAGCGGCAGGGGACGCCGCTTTTCCCTTCGGGCCGCGAGTACTTCAAACGGTACGGCCTGACCTCTTCCCGACTGGCCCGCGCGCGCCCAGAGGCTGTCGTGATGCACCCGGGGCCGATGAACCGGGGGGTGGAGATCGCTTCCGATGTCGCCGACTCCCCGAGATCTCTGATCCTGGAGCAGGTTTCCAACGGCGTGGCCGTCCGGATGGCGGTCATCTACCTGCTTCTGACCGGGCATCCCTGGGAGGGGGAAGTCTGATGTCCGGGCTCCTGGTCCGTGGCGGGCGGCTGATCGACCCGCTGGCTCGACGCGATGGCGTCTTGGACCTGCTTCTGCGAGAGGGTGTCGTCGCCGAGGTCGGGAAGGGCCTGCGCGCCCCGGGCGCCAAGGTCTTCGACGCCTCGGGTCTGCTGGTCTTGCCCGGTTTCATCGACCTGCACGCCCATCTGCGCGAGCCGGGCCGGGAGCACGCCGAGACGATCGCCACGGGGCTGCGCGCCGCGGCGGCCGGAGGATTCACGGCGGTCTGCGCCATGCCGAATACCGATCCCGTCAACGACAACCGGGCGATCGCCGAGTTCCTGGTCTCCAAAGCCCGCGGCGAGGCGGGGACGCGTCTCTACCCCGTGGGAGCGATCACGAAGGGGCAGCGAGGGGAGGAGTTGGCGGAGTTTGGCGAGCTGCGCGTGGCAGGTGCGGTCGCGGTCTCCGACGACGGCAATTGGCTCGTCAACGGCGCGCTTCTACGCCGGGCCTTCGAGCATGCAAGCCTCTTCGCCATGCCGGTCGTCCAGCATGCCGAGGACCCCACACTCTCGGGCGGCGCGCCCATGCACGAGGGGGCCATCTCGACCCGATTGGGGCTGGCGGGCCAGCCGGCGATCGCCGAGGCCGCGGCCGTGGCGCGCGATCTCCTGGTGGCGGAGCTTTCCCGCGGCCGCCTCCACGTCGCGCACATTTCGACGTCGCGCGCCCTGGCGCTTGTCCGCGAGGCAAAGGCGCGCGGGCTCGCGGTGACCTGCGAGGTGACGCCGCATCACCTGACGCTGACCGACGAGGAAGTGGCTCGCTCGGGCTTCTCGACGCACGCGAAGGTCAACCCGCCGCTGCGCGAGGCGGCGGACGTGGCCGCGTTGATCGCGGGGTTGGAGGACGGGACCGTGGACGCGGTTGCGACCGATCATGCCCCCCACCATGAGGACGAGAAGGCCGTGGACTTCAACTCGGCTCCGTTCGGCGTGATTGGGCTGGAGACGGCGGCGGCGATCGTGTACGACCGCCTCGTCGCGAAGGGTCGGCTTTCGCTGACCCGTTTCGCGGAGGTCTTCTCCGCGGGGCCTGCGAAGGCCTTCGGACTGCCGGGCGGAACGCTTTCGCCCGGTTCTCCGGCCGACGTGACCATCTTCGATCCGCAGCGGCGCTGGACCGTCGATCCCTCGGGATTCCTTTCGCTCTCGCGCAACACGCCGTTTGCCGGGTGGGATCTCACGGGGGCCCCCGCGGCGACGATCGTGGCGGGGACAATCGTCTGGAGGCGGGGCTCGTAGGCTCCGGAACCCGGGGCAAAACGTCCGGGCTTCCCTCCCGATGCGGTCTCTGGTCTGGCTTCTCCTGCCGCTCCTGTTTGCTGACGCGGCCGGTGCCGCCGAGATTCGCCACGTCGCGATCCGTATTCCGGAGGGCTTTTCTTTCGGCGCAGAGTTCGAGCGCATGGGCGCCTGGGCACGCCGCGAAGGTGTCGAGCTGGAGGTCCGTCCGGAAGGGTCGGTCGTGGCGGCGGGGTGGGAGACGGCGCACCTCTCGGTGTTGCCGGCCGCGGAGGCCCTTCGCCGGTCTCTTGCGCGCTTCCCGGTTCAATTCGAAGAGAAGAGATTTCTCTTCGACGGCCGCGCATTCGGCGGTCGGGAGGACGCGATCGCCTTGAGGGATCCCGCCGCCCCCGCGGAGACCTTCATCCTCGGCAATACGCGGCAAGCCGTGCTGCGTCTGGCGGCCACGCGGCTGTTCGGGAGGGGGGAGCCTGCCGACTACGAAGTCGTCTCCGGCGAGCTGTCCAAGCAGGGGCGCTTTTTCCGGAGCGTGGGTGCTTCGACGCTTGCGATCGACCGCAGCTCCGACAGGGACGAGATCGCGTCCCGGGACGAGTTCTTCCGCGCGCAAAAGAGCGAGCGGCGCGGTGGCGTGGAATGGAAATTCCGGGAGTCCGAGCGCGTGGCCCTCGCGCGCTGGGAACCGGTGCTCAAGCGATTTCTCCACAGGCCTGCGGCCAACCCGCTTGCGGTCCGGCTCTTCCCCGATCCGGTGTCCAAAGGGCGATACACGGGGTCTTCGCGTCCGGCCGACCTGGAGAGGGACGGACGCACGATCCGGGTGAATCTGGACATCTCGGCCCCCGGCGAGCCGGACCTTGTCTCGCCTGTGCTCGCCGGGGCGGCGCTGGCGGCTGAGGATCTCCGGCTTCTTTCCAGACCGCTGCTGCTCCAGGCGCGGGGCGCCCGCGCGTGCGGGCGCTGGTGGGGCAGAGACGTGGCCGGTTTCGCGGCCTTCGCCGAGCAGGCTCGCGTGGAGCCCTCGGTGCGCGAGGTCCTGACCGCCGACGAAGAGGTGTCGCCCGTGCTCGCGGTCGGCGCCGCGGCCTCCTGGATCGAGGCCGGGGCGAGGTCGGAGGGAGAGACCTCCGTCGCGCGCTCGCTCGCCGGCGATGATCGCAAGCTCGAGGAGGCCTTGCGCCGCTGGCGAGAGAAGGCCGTCGGGCAGAAATCGGCCGTTCCTGCGCGGCGCCGTCTCCCGCAGGGGTTTTTGCGCGGCATCTCCTACGCCATGACCAACACGATCGATGGCTCCTACGCCTCGCCCCGCTCGCGCCAGACACTCGATCACCTGGCCAGGATCTCGGTCAACTCGATCTCCGTCATGCCTTATGGCTTCATGCGCGACGCCGGCCGGCCGACCATCGCTTTCATCCACCGCCATCCGGCCGGGGAGACAGACGAGGGCACGGTGCGTGCCGTCTCCGACGCCCGGGCTCTGGGCATGACCGCGCTCGTCAAACCGCAGATCTGGCTGCCGGGCGGCGTCTTTGTCGGAGCGATCGCCATGGGAGGGGAGGAGGACTGGCGCCGCTGGTTTGACCTGTATCGCCGTTTCATCGTCCACCACGCCGTCGTGGCCGAGGCCGCCGGCGCGGCTCTCTTCTGCGTGGGGACGGAGATGCTCGGGACGCAGGTGCGCGCACAGGAATGGAAAGAGACGATCGCGTCGGTGCGCCAGGCGACCGGCGCGCCGCTTCTGTACGCTTCCAACTGGGCGGCCGGCGCTCCCCGGGTGCCTTTTTGGGACGCTCTGGACGCAGTGGGCGTGGACTTCTACGATCCGCTCTCGAAGGACCCCGACGCCTCGGACGCCGCGCTCGAGCTGGGAGTCCGCGCTGCCGTGCGGCCGCTCGTCGCGCTCGCGCGTCAGACCGGAAAGCCGGTCCTCTTCGCCGAGGCGGGCTATCCGCCCGTGCGTGCTGCCTGGATCACGCCGAACGAGGAGGGCTCCGGCCGGCCTTCCGCTCCCGGCGACGCGGCGCGGGCGGTGGCGGCCGTCTTTCGTTCGCTCGAGAAGGAAACCTGGTGGAAGGGGGTCTACTGGTGGAAGGTGTTCTCAGGTGGAAGGGAGGCGCATTCGCAGGAGCAAGGCTTCAACCTGCTCGGCTCCCCCTCCGAGAAGGCCATCGCGGAGGGTTTCGCTCGGGTCTCGCGCGAGCGGAGCCCCTGACGTGGCTTCGCCGGGGCTCCTGATCGAGACGGCCATCGACGCGGCGCGGGCGGGAGGCGAGGTGCTGCTCGCCAACTGGCGCAACCTGCCCGACGGCTCGGTCTCCGAGAAAGCAAAAAACGACTTCGTCACGAGCGCCGACCGTGAGAGCGAGGAGGCAATCCTCTGTCGGATCCGCGAGCGCTTTCCGGGAGACGGTTTCCTGGCGGAGGAAGGGGGGGCGGCCGGTCGGGAGGAGGCCCGGCGCGTCTGGATCATCGATCCTCTGGACGGCACGTCCAACTTCATCGCGGGTTTTCCCTTCTGGTGCGTCTCGATCGCGGCGCGCGAAGCTTCCGAAATCGTGGCGGGCGTCGTCTGGGATCCCCTGCGGAACGAGCTCTTTTCGGCCGAACGGGGATCGGGAGCCTTCCGCAACGGTGTGGGCATTCGCGTGACGGGCCGCGAGAGCCTGGAGGGAGCGTTTCTCGGGACCGGCTTCCCCTTCCGCTCCCGCGACCGGATCGACCTCTATCTCTCCCTTTTCCGCGAGCTCTTTCTCCGCGCCCGCGCGATCCGCCGCGCAGGCTCCGCCGCTCTCGATCTGGCCTATGTGGCCGCCGGCGTCTTCGACGGGTTCTTCGAGTTCGGTCTCTCGGTCTGGGACATCGCGGCGGCGGCCCTCTTGATCGAAGAGGCGGGCGGCAGGGTGAGCGACTTTGGCGGCGGCAGTCGTCACTTCGAGCGCGGAAACATCGTGGCCGGCACACCCGCCGTGGCGGATGGGATCGTCAAAGTCGCCTCGAAACTCTTCTCGGAAGACGGGATCTGATCGCGGGGCTCGACCCTTCTGTGTTGCAGACAAAAGCGTCAGGGCCCTGCGGTTGCCCGCCAGGCCATGGGTGGTCGTGAGAACCCCGCCTTCCTTCGTGCGCCGGGTCGGTGACGGGATCGAGCTGAGGATCAAAGTCGTTCCCGGCGCCAGCCGTTCGGAGATCGTGGGGCCGCTGGGGAATCGCCTCAAGATTCGGGTCGCGGCGCCGGCGGAGGGCGGAAAAGCGAACCGGGCAGTCGTTGAACTTCTGCGGGACTGGCTTTCCGTCAACGACGTCGAGATTGTGGCCGGGCGCTCGAGCGGGGAGAAGACCGTGCGGGTCGGCGGCCTGAAGGAGATCGGCGAAACTCGGCTTTCGAGCCTAAGAGAACCTCCCTCACCCTGACCCTCTCCCAGGGGGAGAGGGGAAGAGGAGCCCCGGACTACCGAAGGATGACGCCGGCGTAGCCCACGACGGAGGAGGTGTCCCCCGTCTCGTCTCCGCTGTCGCGGCGGGCGACGACACGAGCCTCCGGCACGCCCGCCTCGCGCGCGGCGAAGAGGAGCGCGGCGGCCGGAAGGAATCCGCACATCGAGATGGACTCGGTCATGACGGTCGAAAAGAGTCCCTCCGGATCGAGCGCCTCGATGCAGGCGAGAGCACGCTCGTCCTTGCGCCGTCCAACCTCGCGCGATTCGTAGTGGTTCATGTCGGAGGAGGCGAGTAGAAGCGGCGGCTCCTCTGCCTCCTTGCGAAGCGTGGCCAGCGCCTTGCCGATTTCGCGGCACAGCTCGAGATCATGCGCGCCGATACAGATGGGCACGAGCTCCACATCGGGGCGCAGGACCTGCAGAAACGGGAGCTGGACCTCGAGCGAGTGCTCTCGGGCGTGGGCCGCGGAGTCTTTCTCGAGCGACGGGGCAAGCTCGAGAATCCGCGCCGCCAGACGGGAACTCACGGGCACGTCCCCGAGAGGCGTGCGCCAGGCGTCCGAGGCCTCGAGAGCCGCCGGCGCTCCCCGGCCCGTGTGGTTGGGGCAGAGGATGATCGCCGCCCGAGGGATCTTCAGCCGCGCGTAGACGGCTCCGGCAACGGGACCCGAGTAGACATAGCCCGCGTGAGGCACGATGGCTCCGAAGGCCGATTGCAACTGTTCGGCGTGCGCGGCTCCGAGATGCGTGCGGACGTCCCTTTCGAGGTTCTCGGGCGAAGCCTCGTAGAACATTCCGGCCACCGCCGGTGGGCGAATCTTCATGGCCCCGATCGTAAAACGTGAAGCGTAAAGCGTGAAACGTGGAGCGGAGAAAGAACGAGGCTTGGTCCCGGCTTCGTTTGACGCTTCGCGTTTTACGTTTTACGCGCGTCCCTAGTTCACCAACAGTGTCGCTTCGGTGCTGACGTCCGCCACGGTGGCGCGGATCGTGGCGGCGCCCGCGGCGATCCCGGAGGCCGTGCCGCTTCCGTCCACGACCGCGGTGGCGGAGTTGGAGGAATAAAAGATGGCTGCGACACCCTCGATCGGTCTCCCGTCGGGTCCGTAACCGATGACCTCGAAGTGCTGTGAATCCCCCACGCGCACGAGTGCCGTCACCGGGTGGATCTCCAGACGGGCAATATTCCGCAGGGAGACCGTGATCTCGGCCACCCCCTGCAGGTCCCCCAGCCTCGCGACGACCATGATCTTGCCGGCCGCAACCGAGGTCACCAGACCGCTGTCCGAGACCGTGGCCGTCTTGGGTTCGAGCGAGGACCAGACGACCGGAATCGGCACCGTCCTGTCCTGCGAGTCCTTGACGGTCGCCTGCAGGTTCATCTGCGTCCCAACAGGGCCGATCAGCCGGACGGAGGCCGGTGTGACATCGATCTGCTTGACGTCCACGACCTCCACCGGGACCTGCGCCGAAATGGACTCGAAGGTGGCGGTCACCGTCGTCTTCCCCTCGGCCATGGACACGATCCTGCCCCCCTCGACCGTCGCCACGGTGGACTTGGAGGAAGACCAGGTCGGCGAGACGCTCTCGATCTGTCGTCCCTTCTTGTCGAGGATCCGCGCGGTCAGGTGCTGCGTCCTGTCGAGGCCGTAGATCTTCACCTTTCTCGGAGAGATTTCGATGGAGGCCGGCTTCGAGGAGCAGGCGGGAACAAGGGCGAGGGCGAGGATCCACGCGATGTGTCGAGAGACCCGCATTTCTTTTGACCTCCCGATGGATTGAGACAGGAGAATACTACGGCCCAGGCTCCATCCAACGCAGGATCCTCCGGGCCCGACGGGAGACGCGGGCCGGGTAGCGGACCGGATCGTAGAGCCGCGGGGAGGGGATGATGGCGGCGAGTGTGGCGGCCTCGAGCGGGGAAAGGCCGGCCGCCGACTTGCCGAAGTAACGCTGGGCCGCCGCCTCCGCGCCGTAGGTGCGCGGGCCGAACTCCACGACGTTCAAGTAGAGCTCCAGAATTCGCTTCTTGGTCAGCGCCTTCTCGAGCCGACGGGTGATCGCCCATTCCCGAAGCTTTCTCCAGGGGGTCCGGGCGGGGGAGAGGTAGAGGTTCTTGGCAAGCTGCTGGGTGATCGTCGAGGCGCCGAGGCGGAGTCTCCGGCGTTCCCAGTCCTTCTCGAGGGCGCCCCGGACGGCTTCCCAGTCCACGCCATCGTGCTGGTAGAAACGGGGATCCTCCGCCGCGACGACGGCCCGCCGGAGCGCCGGCGAGATCCGGGAGAGGGGCGCGGGGGTCCACTCGAGCCGTGTGCTCTCGCCCCGCCGCGCAAGGGACGCCTTGCGCTGCTCCATGAAGGCCGTCGTCCCGGGGAAGGAGGCTTTGAGCGGTTCGACGTCCGGCAGCGTGGCGTAGAAGACGATCCCGAAACCTGCCAGCGCCAGCGCTGCGGCGACGAGAAGGCGGCGGAACATGGGATAAGGCTCGCTTCTGGGCCTCCGGCGGGGTCCTTGGTTTCGAAGATCGATCTATTTCTTCGCGGCCGTTATGGCCCTGCGAAGCTTCCGGGCGTTTTGAGCCGCGCTCGACGCGCGGACGAGAGCAGAGAGGAGTTCGGGGCTCACTAGGATCTCGCAGCCTTTATGGCCTTGCGGAGCTTCCGAACTCCTTCGTCCCCCTCGTCGCGCGATAGGTTCAGCGCCGGGCGGAATCGAATCGCCGAAGCCCCGGAGGCCAGCCCGATCATGCCGTGGTCGAGGCAGGCGGCGAGCGTGCGGTCCCGCATTTCCCTCTCCGGCAGGTCGAGCGCGATGAAGAGCCCCCGGCCGCGCACGTTGGAAACCACGCCGCGGAACTCCTCCGCCATCTCGCGCAGCCGTCCGAGCAGGTACTCGCCCACGACGCGGGCGTTCTCGATCAGGTTGTCCTCCTGGATGATCTCGAGGTACCGGGCGCAACGCAGCATGTCCGCCAGGTTTCCACCCCAGGTCGAGTTGATGCGGGAGGAAACCTTGAAAACGTTCTCCACGTCGTCGATCCGGTGGTTCGCCGCGAAGCCGCAGACCTGAGTCTTCTTGCCGAAGCAGAAGATGTCCGGCTCGGCGCCGAACTGTTGCCAGCACCACATGGACCCGGTCAGCCCGACCCCCGTCTGAACCTCGTCGAAGATCAGGAGGAACTCGAGCTCGTCCGCCAGGGCCCGCAGCCGCTGGAAGAGCTCCGGGCGGAAGTGGTTGTCCCCTCCCTCGCCCTGGATCGGTTCGACGATGAGCGCCGCGATGTCATTCCGGTTGTCCGCGCAAGACTGCCGGATCTCGCGCTCGACCTGATCCTCCGCGGCCGCGACTTCCCGGACAATCTCTTCCGTCACCGGGAAGCGCAGGCGCGGGCAGGTCAGACGCGGCCAGTCGAACGTGGGGAAATACTGGGTCTTGCGGGGGTCCGCGGTGTTCGTCAGGGACAACGCGTAGCCCGTGCGGCCGTGGAAGGCCTTGTGGAAGTGGAGGATTTTCTTTCCCTTTTCCTCCTTTGCGCCGCGAGCGAGGTTCTTGCGGATCTTCCAGTCGAAGGAAGTCTTCAGGGCGTTTTCCACGCCGATGGCGCCGCCTTCCACGAAGAAGAGGTGGTCGGCGTGGGTTGGCGGGATCGCCAGACGCGAGAAGGTCTCGATGAACTCCGCGTAGGCGCCCGTGTAGATGTCGCTGTTGGTCGGCTTGGCCAGGGCGGCCTGGAGAAGCCGTTCGCGGAACTCGGGATCGGCCATCTTCGGGTGGTTGTAGCCGACGGGGAAGGTGGCGAAGTTCGTGAAAAAGTCGAGCAACGGTCGGCCGCTGCGCGAATCGTAGAGGTACGACCCGCGACTCTTCTCCATGTCCATGACGACGTGGTAGCCGTCCACCAGGATGTGGCGCGAGAGGATGTCCAGGACGTCCTTTGGCGAAAGCTCGGTCCGTGTCGGAGTAGAAGTCGTCATGGGCCCCTCAGTCCGTCAAACCGCGGAAAGCTATCACGGACTGCGGGCACGGATCAATAATCACCAATTCCGAAATCCGAAATCCGAAATCCGAAATCCGAATTCCGAATTCCCGAATCACACTTTCGAGATCGCCGAGCGCTGCAGCACCTCCGCGCCGGCGGCCACGCAGCGGTCCTTTCCTCGTTCCTTGGCGTCGTAGAGCGCCGAATCCGCGGCGCGCAGCAGCTCATCCTTCTGTTGCTCGACGGAGGCGGCAGCCGTGGCGTTGTAGCGGATCGAAGAGACGCCGAGCGAGGCGGTCAAGCCTTGAAGGTTCAACGCCGGATTGTTGAAGCCGTAGGGGCGCGAAAGGAAGATCGAGGCGCGGATGCTGGTCCGGATCGCCTCGGCCAGCGCCATCCCCTGTTGGATCGTATGGCCGGGGAAGATCAGGACGAACTCGTCTCCTCCGTAGCGCGTCAGCGTGGCCCGCTCGTCGGTCACGGCGCGCTTCAAGACGTAGCCGATCTCGCGCAGGACCTGGCTGCCGGCCAGATGGCCGTGGGAGTCATTGACCCTTTTCAGATTGTCCAGGTCGAGAAAGACAACGCAAAGATCTCCGCCGTCGCGCGAGATCTTCGAGAGCTCCTGCGCCAGCCGGTGGTGGAGGTACCGCTCGTTGAAGAGGCCGGTCAAGCCATCGCGTTTGGCGACTTCGTGGGCGCGCCGCGCGTCGAGCAGGTTCTGGATCGAGATCGAGGCGTAGTCGGCGAAGATCTCGAGCAGCCGCCGATCCTTCTCCCGGAACCCTCCCGGCCCTACGCGGTTCACGAGCTCCAACACGCCGCAGACGGAGGATTCGATCCGGATCGGAACGCAGAGCGTGGACTTGACCTGAAACTCGCCGCCCTCGTCGAAGGTGGGGTAGAAGAACGGGTCGTTCACGACGTCGTCGGTCATGTAAGCGACGCCCGTGGCGTAGACGTGCCCGGCGATCGAGATGCGCGCGTCGATGCGCTGTCCGAGGCGCTTTTCACCCTCGGCGCCGAATGTCCCGATGAAAACGAGGACGTTCTCCAGGCGGTCGTCGGTGTTCTTCGTCATGGGATCGTCGAGCAGGATGGAGCCCGCCTCGGAGGGGACAAACTCGTTGGCCTTCTGGAGGATCTCGCGCAGGAAACGGTCGATCTCGATCTCGCCGGAGTAGGGGTAATAGGCCTTGTGCCTCTCGAGGAAGTTCTCGAGTCGGCGGTTTTCGAGGGTGTTGACCGATAACACGGGAACTCTCTGGAACGCCAACAGTTTACCATTTGATAACCTCGGATTTCGTGACATCTGTCCGAAGAGCTCCGGCCGCGGCGCCCCGGATCCCCGCGCGCAGACGATGGGGCCAGCATTTCCTGACCGACCCGGGCACCGCCGAGCGGATCGTCGAGGCGGCGGGTCTTCGCTCCTCCGATACCGTCATCGAGGTCGGGCCCGGAGAGGGGGCGCTGACCCGCCCGATCCTCGCCCGGGCGCGGCGCCTGCTCGCGATCGAGATTGACCCGCTGCGGGTCGAGAAGCTTTCCCTGGAGCTCCACGGGGAATCGCGTCTGCGTCTTCTGACAGGGGACGTCCTGGAGAGGAGCTTCTCCGCCTGGCTCAGGGCCGTCGAGTGGGAGGCCCCCGCCGTTCTCCTCGGAAATCTGCCTTACAACGCCGCCGCACAGATCCTGCTGCGCTCGATCCAGGCGCCGGAGACCATCGAGCGCGCGGTCGCGACGGTGCAACGGGAGGTGGCCCGACGGTTCGGGGCGAGACCGGGCAGCCGCGAGTACGGCTACCTCTCCGTGCGCGCAGCCGCGTTTGCCAGCGCGCGAATCCTCTTCCACCTGCCGCCCGGCGCCTTTCGTCCCCGCCCGAAGGTGACCTCGAGCGTGCTCGAGCTTGTCCCGCGCTCCCCGGCGCTCGATCCTTTTCTGCGGGACCGCGCGCTTGCCCTCGCGTCCATGGGTTTTCGCTCGCGCCGCAAGACACTGGTCAACGCGCTCTCGGCGGCCGGCGGCCGCGCCCGGTGGGAACGCCTCTTGCGGGAGCTGGGTCTTGACGCTCGCGCGCGCGCCGAGGAGCTTTCGCTCGAAGACTACCTGGCGCTCGCGCGCCTGGAGACGCCGTGACGGATTCGGTCGAAATCGTCCCGCTCGGCGGCCTGGGAGAGTTCGGCAAGAACCTCCTCTGGATGCGGTGCGGGAGCTCGAGCATCCTGGTGGATGTGGGCGTCTCCTTTCCCGACGAGACCTTCCCGGGCGTGGACCGCATCGCGCCGGATCTCTCGGCCCTCTCGGGCGTGCCGATCGACGCCGTCCTGCTGACGCACGGACACGAAGACCATATCGGGGCGTTGCCTCTTCTGCGTGAGACGTGTGACGCGCCGGTCTACGGGTTTCCCTTCACGCTGGCGCTGGCGGGCCGGCGCCTGGAAGAGGCGAAGCGGCCACTGCAGGGGTTGATTGCGACCACGCCGCGGGAGACACGGCGCGCGGGGGAATTCACCTTCACGTTCTTCCGCGTCTCCCACTCCGTGCCCGATTCGGCGGCCATCCTGATCGAGGCCGGGGGGCGTCGCATCTTCCATTCGGGAGACTTCAAGCTCGACCCCGATCCGCCCGACGGGGAGCGGACGGACCGGGAGGGGATCGCGGCGGCGGTCGGGGAGGGCGTCGACCTCGCGCTCGTCGATTCCACCAACGCCGAGCGCCCGGGGCGCGCGGCTTCGGAGAGGCTAGCCGGGCAGGGCCTGGCCGCGGTCTTTGCCCGGGCGCCGCAGCGGATCATTCTGACCACGTTCTCGAGCCACGTGGCGCGCATCGCGCAGGCGGCCGAGTCCGCGCGAACACTCTCCCGGCGCGTTGCGTTTCTCGGGCGCAGCATGCGGACCGTCTCGGAGATCGCGGAACGCCTGGGGCGGATCTCCTTTCCGTCGGGGTCCCTCGTGTCTCCGGCCGAGCTTTCGCAACATCCTCGGCGGCGGCTACTCTGCATGGCTTCCGGGAGTCAGGGGGAGCCCTTTTCGGCTCTTTATCGCCTGGCGCTCGACGAGCACGCCGACATGAAGCTCGAGCCGGGAGACCTCGTGATCTTCTCCGCGCGCACCATCCCCGGGCACGAGCGGTCGGTCAACCGCGTGACGGACCATCTGGTGCGCCGCGGCGCCCGGGTCGTGCGGGAAGCCGAGCCGCCGGTGCACGTCTCGGGGCACGCGCACCGCGAGGACATCGCCGACTGGCTGCGGCTCACCAGGCCGCGGGCGGTCGTGCCCGTGCATGGCGAGAGGAGGATGCTCGCAGCGGCGGCAGAAGCCGCGGCAGAGGCGGGGATCCCTCCCGACCGGATCTATCTGCTCGACAACGGCGACCGCGTCACGCTCTCCGCCGGGGGAGTCCACGTCGCGCCGGCCGCGGTGCCCTCCGGCAGGGTCTATTTCGACGCGCGACCGGAGCTGGTCGATGCGGAGATCGTGGCCGACAGGCGGCGGCTGGCCGAGGAGGGTTTCGTGGCGGTGTTTTTCGCTTCCGACGGGGAGATGGGAGAGATCACGGTCGTGGCGCGCGGTGTCGCGGCCCCGGAGGCGGAACTGGTCGGGGCGGTCAGCCGCGCGGCGAAAGCCGTTCTCGCGCGGTCGACACCCGAGGAGCGGGCCGACCCGGAGTGGCTGCGGGCCGAGGTCGCGCTGGCCGCCAAACGCGCCTGCCGCCGCGCCTTCGAGATCCGCCCGGTCATCGTGCCGGTGGTGGTGTAGAAGAATCGGTTCATTAATTCATCGGATCATCGGTTCATTGCCGGGGGCAAGTCATCCGTGCGGATACACCGGGCGCGACATGAAGACCGCCCACAAGGGGCTCGGCATCACGGGCAGCGACTGGGATCTCGCGGTCAAGCACTTGTCCGACTCGCTGGATAAGTTCAAGGTGCCGCAGAAGGAAAAAGACGAGTTCCTGGCCGCGATCGCGAGCTTCAAGGCGGATATCGTCGAGAAGCCCTGACGCGCTGCGCGCGCGTGAGACGGAAGACGGGAAACGGGAAACGAGCGAGGTCTGTAAGAGCGGCGGGCGAGTTCTTCAGCCGCGCCGGGCATTCCAGCGGCGGGCGTGGGCCACGCCGAGACGGATCGTGCCGTAGACGGCCGCGCAGCAGGCAAAGTCGAGCACGAGGCCGAGATCGAAGCGCAACGGCTGGTGCTGCGCGAGCGGCGAGAGACCCGGAAAGAGCAGCCAGAAGTAGATCGCGTTGCCGATCAAGATCGCGATTGTGTACTCGATCCAGCGGCGTGGCGTCATCCTCGCGGGTGAAAGCGGTGGCCCTTCCACGGGCGGCTATTCTCTGTCCCAACTCCCGATCGGGCAAGAGTGAGGTTGCGCGGCGAGCGGGCGACGCCGCGCGGCGGCAGCTCCGCTTAAGCTTTTGCTTCGGAGACGACTCGCCCGCCGAGGAGCCGCGCGCCGGCGTTCCGCGGAGTCGCGGGCTCAAGGCTGAAGTAGATCTTTTTGTGGAAGGGGCTGTTCTCGTGGCCGATCAGCAGGTTCTCGACGCCGGGCGGATCGCCCAGGAAGAAGCGCGGCTGTCGGGTGCCGGCCGGCAGATCGAAGACCAGCGTCGTCGTGTAGGACTCGCCCGGCCGCAGCTCCCGGCTGAGAGGATTCGAGGGCCCCCCGCGCTCCTCCTCGAGTGCCCCCAGACCGGCGGGAGAGGGCCCATAGCGGCGCCCCGACTGATCCACGACGAAGACCTCGCGCGGGTTGGGCGTCAGAGGAGCGTTGCCGCGGAACGAGGCGATCGTGTTGGGATCGAACCACGTCTTGACCGTCACGATGGAGAAGGCCCCGGCGGCATTTGTGGCATGGGACGGGTTGCCGAGGGTCTTCGCGGTCGAGACGTTCTCGATCGAGTAGGCCAGATGGCAATCCATCTCGCAGAAGTACTTTCGATCTCCGAGTTTCAGGACCTTCTCCTCGCTCTGGAGCGAAAAGGCGAGAAGAAGGGCGAGGTACCCGAGCCCACCGGCGAGGCCGGTGAGGGCCAGCCACTTCGCGAGCCGCCGCATTCGAAAAAGAAAGGAGAGCACGACACCGGCCGTCAGAAGCACAAGCGCGAGCGCGGTCCCGAGGAAGGCCAGGAGCACGAGCGGTGCGTCCTCGGGCATGTAACTTTGCGACATAAAGTACATCCTCAAAATTTTTTCAGTCCGCGAACTCCCCGCGGACCAGGGCCTCGAGGTGATTGACGTAACGCTCGAAGGCGCGGCGCCCCTCGGCCGTCAGGCGGTACTTCGTCCTCGGCAGACGCCCCTCGAAGGACTTGGTGCAGGCCACGTAGCCCGCCTCCTCGAGCCTGCGCGCGTGAACGGAGAGGTTCCCATCGGTGGCCTGAAGCAACCCCTTCAGCTCCTGGAAGGAGAGGCTTTCGTTGGCGGCCAGGGCGGCGACGATCGCCAGACGCATGCGCTCGTGGATCGTCCGGTCGAGCTGAGGCAGCGCGCCGGGGCGTTTCGCCCCGGAAGCGCGCTCCCGGCTGCCGCGCGCGGAAGTCCGCGGACGCGCCGCCGTCCTACCCACCGTACCTCCGGGCGATCAACACCCCGAACACGATCTGCAGCCCCCCAAACCCCGCCGCCAGAAACGCGGTTCCCCAGGCCGGCGGACAGATGAGCGCGATCGCGCCGAGGAGCATGAAGGCGAGCCCCATGACCGGCACGATCCGGACGGCGAAGGCCCCTCCGGTCACGATCGCCGTCCCGTAGAGGAGCAGCCACAGGCCGGGCAGGAGAGCAATCTGCCCCGCGCGCTCGAGCGCGAGCGTCACGAGCGCGCCGGCCAGCAGCGGCGGCGCGAGTGTCAGCAGAAACCTTCGCGCGGGTCCGGCGAAGAGGGGGACGTTGATCCGCCTCGCCTTGCGGCTGGTGGTCCAGACACCGATCCCGACGGCGAGGAACGCCTCCGCGAGCCAGACCCCGAGCCACTCCTGCGGGGAGCGGGCAAGGCTCGAGAGGAAGGCCGCCGCCAGCGCGGTCGCCCCCATCGCGATGCCTCCCCGGCCCGGCACGGCGGTGAAGGAAGAGGCGCGCTCCATCGTCTCGCGGATGAAGCGCAGGTTGTCGATCGCCCGGCTGGAAAGCTCCACCGGGTGAGGCCGGGCCGGCCGTTCGGAGGGAGTCATGACCGGAGACTAATGCTCTCGAACGGCGCTGTCAAGTACTTTGCACTACAAAGTTAATGATCCGCCGAAGGGGAGCCCATAGCTGATAGCTGACAGCTGAAAACTATCTGAGCCCGGTGGCCTCGCGCACGAGCCGCATCGTTTCGCGGGCCTCGCCTCCGGCCTTCTCCGCGCCGCGGCGCAACGCGTCTTCGACGGCGCTTCGGTCCTTCGCAAGCCTCTTGCGCTTTTCACGCGCTGCGGCAAAGTGATGATCGATCTTCTCGATCAGCATCTTCTTGACCTCGCCGTAGCCCACACCTCCCGCCCGGTAGCGTGCCGCCAGCGTCTTCTTCTCCTCTTCCGTCGCAAAGAGGCTGTAGAGAGCAAAGACGTTGCACTTGTCCGGGTCCTTGGGCGCCTCGACCGGTGTGGAGTCGGTCACGATGCGCATGACGGCGTCTTTCAGCGGCTTCCCCTCGGCGAAGATCTCGATCGTGTTGCCGTAGGACTTGCTCATCTTCTTCCCGTCGGTGCCCGGGACCGAGGGCGCCCGGTCGAGCCGGTATTCGGGCAGCGGGAAAACCTTGCCATACGTCTGATTGAAGTAGCCCGCCATGTCCCGCGTCATCTCGATGTGCTGGACCTGGTCCTGTCCCACGGGCACGAGGTTCGAGCGGTAGATCAGGATGTCGGCGGCCATGAGCACCGGGTAGTTGAGGAGCCCCACGGTCGGCGCGAAACCGCGCGCGAGCTTGTCCTTGTAGGAGTGCGCGCGCTCGAGAAGCCCCATGCCCGTCACGGTCGAGAGAACCCAGGCCAGCTCGGTCACCTCGGGCACGTCCGACTGCCGGAAGAAGGCCGTCCTGCGAGGATCGAGACCGAGGGCCAGGTAATCCAGGGCCACGGCGTGCACGTTCTGGGAAAGCTCCTTGCGGTCCTGGATCGTCGTCAGCGCGTGGTAGTCCGCGATGAAGAAGAAACACTCTCCTTCCTCCTGCAGGGCGATGTGCTGGCGGATGGCGCCGAAGTAGTTGCCCAGGTGGAGCTTGCCCGACGGCTGCACGCCGGAGAGGATCCGGAGGAGTCGCTGCGCCGGGCTCATCGGGCACACATTCTAGTGTTCTATCCCTGACCCGCGACGAACCGAGGGAGGCTCGGGCCCCCGGAAGCTCCGTTTATCCGGCTTCGGTCCGCTCTCCTCCGCGCAGCTCCTCGGCCAGCGCCTGGACGCGCCGCCGCAGCTCGTCGCGCGTCGAGAGAAACCGGGCGTAGCGCGTCTCCGGGTCTCCGAAGGATGGATCCTCGATCGGCCAGTGGTCCACGCGCTTGGCGTTTGGCCAGGTCGGGCAGTCTTGAGCGGCCGCCTCGCAGACCGTGACGACGACGTCGAAGGGAGTGTCCCGGAACTCCTCGACCGGTTTCGAGCGGGTCCCCTCCATCGAGACGCCCAGCGCGTTCATCGCCTGAATCGCGTACTGGTGGACCCAGCCGGTCGGGTAGGAGCCGGCCGAGACGGGATCCAGCAGATCTCCGTGATCGAGACGCGCCAGGGCCTCCGCCATCTGGCTGCGGGCAGAGTTGCCCGTGCAGAGGAAGAGGATCGTCTGCTTCACGGAAAGGATCGTACACGACCCGGCTTACGCGCGCGCCTCATCCGCGCCCCCTCTCCGGGGACAGAGCGTTCTCCCGGCGCCCTGTCAGGGCCGCAAGCGTCTTTCCCTCCGACGATTTCCGTCCGATAATGGATAGGATTGGATCAAGAATCCTTCTGGCGCGGCCGAATTGCCAACGAGGCGCTGGGCGTCCTGCTGATCCTGCTGGGCGTTCTGACGGCGCTTTCGTTTCTTTCCCACGACCCGATGGATCAGACCCTCTTTTCCCACTCGACGGGAGACGCCGCTCTTTCGAGCGGACCAAATAACTGGATCGGCGGCTTCGGCGCCTCGCTCTCGGCGGGCTTCTATGCCGCGGTCGGCTTTGCCGCGTGGGTGATTCCCGCGCTCCTGCTCGTGTGGGGCTGGCGGCGCTTCGGGCAGCGGTCCTTCGCCCATCCTGCAACCAAGGCGGCGGGTCTGGTCCTCCTGCTGCTCTCTGTCCCCACACTGCTTGCGCTCGCATTCGGCCGGCGGACCTTCTACGGCGAGGAGGTGGAGGCAGGCGGGGTCATCGGACGGGCGCTCTCGGATGCGATGACCGGACGCTTCGGCAAGACCGGGGCGGTTCTGGTCGCCTCGACGCTTCTCTTCCTGGCCGTTCCGCTGGCCACACAGGTCTCGCTGGCCGAGGTCTTCCTGGCGTTCCGGGTGCGGTTCGCCGGTGTTTTCAGCCGCCTCACGATCGGATGGGTGCGGCGGCGTGACCGCAGGACCAAGGAGCGGCTGCGGCGCACGGTCGTCGCCAAGCACTTGGAGAAGGCCAGGCTGGACGGCGGGCCTCTGACGCTCGACGAAGTGCCCTTCGCGCAAGATGAGCCGGCGCCCCTCTTGCGCGAGGTGCCGGGAGCCGGCAAGTTCTCGATCCGGAAGACGGCCGCCGCGCCGCCAAGACCGGCGGTCGAGCTGCCGCAGCGCAAGAAGCCGGGGCCGCCGCAACAGCCGCTGCCGCTCATCCTCGAGGGGTACACCTATCCGCCGGTCGCCCTCCTGGAGAAGAGAGAGAACGCCGGCGCCGTGGACAAGAAGCTCCTGGCCGAGACCGGCAAGGTGATCGCGGCCAAGTGCGCCGAGTTCTTCGTGGAAGGCGACGTCACCGAGTACCACCCGGGGCCCGTCGTCACGACCTACGAATTCCGCCCCGCGGCCGGCATCAAGGTCAACCAGGTCATGGGCCTCGCGGAGGACCTGGCGCTCGCGCTCTCCGCGGAGTCCATCCGGATCGAGAGGCTGCCGGGGCGCGCGAGCGTGGGCATCGAGGTGCCAAACCCGGGGGGTGGCGAGGTCATCGGGCTGCGGGACGTTCTGGAGTCCGAGAAGTTCCGGCGTTCTCCTTCCCTTCTGACGCTCGGCCTCGGCAAGGACATCCACGGCGAGCCGGTCGTGGACGACCTGCGCGGGATGCCGCACCTCTTGATCGCCGGCACGACCGGCTCGGGCAAGAGCGTCTCGATCAACGCGTTGCTGACCTCGATCCTCTTCAAGGCGCGGCCGGACCAGGTCAAGCTGATCATGATGGACCCGAAGATGGTGGAGCTCGAGGTCTACGAGAACCTGCCGCATCTCTTAACGCCGATCATCACCGACCCGAAGAAGGCCGCGAACGCCTTGAAGTGGGCCGTCGGCGTGATGGAGGACCGTTTCCGGACTCTGTCCGACGTCGGGCAGGTGCGAAACGCCGAGCAGTACAACGCCGCGATCAAGGATCCGGAGACCGTGGCGCGCGTGCGGGCCGAGCATCCGGACGACCCGGATCTGAAGCTCGAGCCGATGCCCCTGATCGTGATCGTGATTGACGAGCTGGCGGACCTGATGATGACCTCGCCCAAGGAGGTCGAGGAGGCGATCGTCCGCATCGCGCAGAAGGCCCGGGCCGTCGGCATCCACCTCGTCGTCGCCACACAGCGCCCCTCGGTGGACGTCCTGACGGGCGTCATCAAGGCGAACCTCTCCTCGCGCATCGCCTTCAAGGTCTCTTCCAAGATCGATTCGCGCGTGATCCTGGACGGCAACGGGGCGGAAAAGCTTCTGGGTCGCGGCGACATGCTCTTCCTCGCCCCCGGCACGTCGCGGCTGCGGCGCGTGCACGGCGCCTATGTCTCGATTCAGGAGACGGCGGGGCTCGTCAAGTTCCTGCGCAAGCAGGGCCGGCCGCACTTCAACGAAGAGGTGACAAAGGAGCAGATCGAGATCGCGCGGCGTGACGACGCCGGAGACGAGACGGATGCGCTTTACGACGAGGCGGCACGTCTGGTCGTCAGGGAAAAGATGGCCTCGATCTCCTTTCTGCAGCGCCGCATGGGCGTGGGCTTTTCACGCGCGGGGAAATTGATCGACATGATGTCTCGGGATGGATTGCTCGGGCCGCAACGGGGATCGAAGCCCCGCGAGGTCCTGGTGTCCGAGGACTACTTCGAGCAAGTGGACAGGCAGCCCCGATGAACCCGTTGCGCTGGATGCTTCTGGCGGTGATCGCGGCCCCGGTCATCGCGTACTTCGTTTACCGGCTGGCCAAGGGCCTCGGATTCCTGGAGCCTCCGGTGGACAAGCAGCACGAGTACCGCCGCGAGATCATCGTGGCCCTCTATTCTTTCCTTCTCTTCCTGCCGGTGCTGCTCTA
Source organism: Thermoanaerobaculia bacterium (assembly GCA_050745445.1). Classification (GTDB taxonomy): domain Bacteria; phylum Acidobacteriota; class Thermoanaerobaculia; order UBA5066; family Gp7-AA6; genus JBOGJN01. The sequence continues at coordinate 1,533 of JBOGJN010000124.1, read as the reverse complement.
CGGGTACGAGAAGGGGTGGCCGCGGGCCTGGATCCTGTTTGGGATCTTCAACGTCTTGGCGCTCATCTTTTTCGCTGTCAGCGGAGTCTGGTCGGCCCGCCGGCTCTGGAGGCTGCGGCACGCCGAGGACCGAGCGGCGCCCCTCGAGAGGCGCGCGGAAAAGCGGGAGACGGGCCTCGCGGAGGCCGAGATCAGAGGCCGCGATGCGCCGCTGGCGGAGCTTCCCGCGTCGCGCGAAGATTCGCGGGGCATCGCCGACTAGGGGCTTGCAAAATGCGTGTCGTCTTCTTCGGGACTCCAGAACTCGCCACGACCGCTCTGTCGGGGCTGCTCGAGAGCGGCATGGAAGTTCCGCTGGTCATCAGTCAGCCCGACCGTCCAGCGGGCCGCCATTCGACGGCGCTGCCCTCCGCCGTCTCGCGTCTGGCGTCCCTGCGGAAAATCCCGGTGTCCAAGCCCGACCGGCTGCGCGCGAACGCCGAGCTCCTCGGGAATCTGCGCCGCGCGGCCCCGGACGTGGGCGTCGTCGTGTCCTACGGACGGATCCTGCCAAAGGAGATCCTGGAAGGGCCGCGTTTGGGGTTCGTCAACGTTCATGCCTCGCTCCTCCCGAAATACCGCGGCGCCACGCCCATTCAGGCCGCTCTCATGGCAGGCGATCGCGAAACCGGCGTCGTTACGATGCGCATGGTCGAGGAGCTCGACGCGGGGCCGATCTATCTTGCGCGGCGCGTCGAAATCCGCCAGGGAGAGGACGCCGGAAGCCTCACGATGCGGCTCGCGCTGGTCGGGACGGAGATCCTTCTCGACACCCTGAAGGGTCTCGAGGCCGGCGTCTTGAAGCCGCAGCCGCAGGAGGGCGAGCCCTCGTACTCCCGGCCGATTCACCGCATGGACGCCGAGGTGGACTGGACGCTGCCCGCCGAGCGCATCGAGCGGTGGCTGCGCGCCTACACGCCGTGGCCCGGCCTCCACACGTTCCTGCGCGGGCAGCGGATCAAGGTTCTCAAGTTGGATCCGGGGCGGCCCGTCTCGAAGGAGCCTGGCACCCTCTGGCAGGAGCAGGACGTCGCGCTCGTGGCCGCAGGGGAGGGGACCTCTCTGATCCTGGGATCTGTGCAACGCGAGGGGCGCAAGGCCGTGACGGGCGCCGAGTTCGCAAGAGGCCTGCCGCAGCTCCCGATGCGCTTTGATCCGCGTTCCCCGAGTCCTGCGGGTTGATTCGGCGGCGCGCGGTCTCGCCCGCAAGGAGCCGCGCCGTTGAAATCCTGCGGGAGGTACTGGAGCGGGGAGCGCGCGCAACCCCCCTTCTGGCCGAGAAGACGAGCGGCCTCTGGCCTGCCGACGGGGACCTCTCGAGGGAGATCGTGCTGGGGGTGCTGCGCTGGCGCTCCGCGCTGGACGAAGAGATCGCTTCCGTCTGCCGCGTGCCGCTTTCGCGCCTCGCCCCCGGCCTGAGGGAGATCCTGGAGGTTGCCCTCTACCAGCTTCGGCGCCTCGACCGGATCCCTCCCTACGCCGCGGTAGATGAAG
>JBOGJN010000123.1:0-39119 GCA_050745445.1 Thermoanaerobaculia bacterium | reverse complement strand
CGCCGGCTGATCCAGAAGACGCTGGAGTTTGCCCGTGGCAGCAAGCCCAGGACCGCCCAACTTCTGAAACTCTCGCTCAAGACGATCTACAACAAGATCAAGGAATACGGGCTCGAGCACTAGAAGGGTCGAGAGTCTAGAGTCGAGAGTTGGGAGTTTGGGACGCGGCCAGGGCTCCGCTCCCGGTTTGAACTCTCTCAACGCCGGTCGCGAAGCGACCGCCCGCGCTGAAAGACCCGGAGGAGGGAGTCGAACCCTCGCGTCTGAAGAGAAAACCTCTGTCAGACGGGCTTTCTCTCGCACCGGCGGGGAGGTTGTGCGAAAAGCAGCCACCGGTCGACAGACCGCACGGTTAATTGGCCTCGTTGCCTTTTTCGCAGACAACCAGTTGGCGATTGCGAACGGGTGCCGTTCCGGCGTGCATGAACCGGTATCTGCTGTATCGCCGTTTCCCGAAAGCGTCCTTATAGAGAACCTCGCCATAGACATAGATTGCTTGCGTGCCGGACCGCACCGCGCCTCGTTCATCCGGGGTCAGTGGTCGTGCACCGAGATGCTTTCCCAACACCTCGCCGGGACCCAGGGCGCTCTTACTCATCGCGGCATCCCTGTCTCTTGGCGAAAGGTCTCCCTTTAACGGGGACTCGCGAATATCAATGGCACCTCGACTGATCAAATCGTAGGCGGGTGTCTGCCCGGAGTTCTTGATCGACACGCTGGCGTGCACGTTCTGCGGATCATCGATCTCACCAATCTCGGCGGTGGTAACGAAAACGTAGGCGCGCAACTGCCTTCTCGCCGTGCGCGACATGATGACGGCCTGGCAAAGGCTAAAAACCGCGAGAGCAACCGTGGCGACGGCAAGCACAACCGTAGCGACGGCGAGCCATTCGGTAAAATTCGCTGTTTCGGGTTGGTCGCTTATGGGATTCAGTGGTGAGGTCCCTTGCTCCAGCTGGGTGATGGCTTCGCCATGATCGGAAGGAGTCGTCCGCGCTGACTGCGCGGCTGCACCGCCCGCAATGAGCGCAGCAAGCAGCAGGGAGCCAAGTATGCGCGAAGTGATCATCGCTTCCACCCCTCTTCGTACCCGTGACCTCGTCCTTCCTCTCCGACCCTCCTCAGGCGGCTGGTCGGCTCGACTCTCAACCCTTGACTCTCGACTCTTGACTTCCTCTGGTGCCGGAGGAGGGAGTCGTGTCGGCCGCCGGCTCCCGGTCCCGGTTTGAACTCTCTCAGCGCCGGTCCCGAAGGGGCCGCCCGCGCTGAAAGATCTCCTCTCCTCCTCCGGCTCACAGCGTGCCTCAGGTCTTCGCGTAGCAATTGGTGCCGGAGGAGGGAGTCGAACCCTCATGCCCGCGAGGAGCGGGGGATTTTGAGTCCCCTGCGTCTGCCATTCCGCCACTCCGGCTGGAGATCGTGATGGTAGGCGCAGGTGCGGCCCGAATCAACGGTCAGTCGGCTCCTCGTGTGCTGCGTTAAGCTCTCGGGGCAGGAGGCTGATACGGAGGGAGAAGGCTTCCGCGCGAATGCGGAGATCGAGCGGCGTCTTCCCGGGCCGTCCGGCGAACGCTCGGCGTTGGTGTTCGAGCACGGAAGCCTGACGGTCAAGCTGTACGCGCCTCGTCGAACCGACCCGCAAGAACCACACAGCCGGGATGAGGCTTACATCGTCGTTCATGGTATTGGCGACTTCGTGCACGGAGGTCGGAGGGATCGTTTCGAACCCGGCGACTTCCTTTTCGCCCCGGCAGGTCTCCTGCACCGGTTCGAAGCCTTCACGGACGACCTGCTCCTTTGGGTCATCTTCTACGGCCCGGAAGGGGGCGACAGGCCCCACCGAAGGCGGGCAAAGCCCCCGGCCCGACCGCGGAGACGGCGTAAGAAGCCCTGATCCGAGTGCTTCCGGCTCTGGCGGGGCGCTCGGAAGGCTTTCATCCTCGTCGGAGTGGCCAGCTACCGCTAAACCACTCTAAACCTTGACGTTTCGGCCATCTTTCCCTAAAATCACAAGTTCCGCAGGCCTCACGTTCTTTTACTTTTAGGAGGGGTGAGTGAGTTTCAGAGTGGGAGAGAAGATCGTGTACCCGAACCACGGGGTCTCCGTGGTGGAAAAGATCGGAGAGGGATTCGCGACGGAGCCCGTCAAACCCCGCAGCTTCTACCACCTGCGGCTGCTGTCCAACAACTCCAAGGTGATGGTCCCGATCGGCAATACGGACCTGATTGGTTTGAGGAGGCTGACGCTCCGCAGAGACATCACGGGGTTGATGAAGAGGCTGGGGGACGCCCGCTTCTCGGCCATGGGGGACTGGAAGGGGCGTTACAAGCAAAACCTGGACAAGATGAAGAGCGGCAGACTTCACGACATCGCCGATGTCCTGAAGACTCTGAACTTCATCATGCTGCGCAAGACCCTCTCTTTTCGAGAGAAGAAGATGTACGAACGCGCGAAGTACTTGATCGTGTCCGAGATCGCGGTGATCAATGGAATGGACGAGCAGGAGGTCGAGCGCCTGGTGGACCGGGCCTTGTCCCGGTCGGCCCAGATCCGGGCCGGGCACTAGGCGGCGGCCGTCTTAGAATGAGCGCCATGGGGAGGCTCCCCGTGGCTCTCACTCTCTTGGTGCTCTCGGCCGTCGGCGCCGCGCGCGGGGACTCGGCCTCGGAGGCGACCCGCGCCGAGCTCGCCCGTGATCGCAAACGCCTCGCCACGGATTCGAGAAACCTCGCCGGCATCTCTCGACGCCTCGAGTCGGCGCTCACGCAGCTCGCCTCCTCCAGCCGCGCGCTGGCGGATGTGGCCGGTCGGAGCGACGTCTCTCTCGAGGAGCTCACCCGCCGGGAAGACGCTGTGGCGGAGACAGAGCAGGAGGTTCGGACGCTGCTCGAGCGGCGGCGACTGCTGGCCGACCGGCTCGTCGAGAGGCGGCGGTCCATCGCCGCGCTGGAGGCGGAGCTCGCGGCGCGTAAACCCTCCGACCTGGTCTCGGGGCGCTGGGCCGTCCTGCTGGATCCGGGAGAGCAGCGCGGCGTCTTCCGGATGACGCTCGACGGGACGATCGTCTCGGGCGAGTACACGCTCGAAGGGGGATACTGGGGATCGCTTCGGGGCACGCTGGTGGACGATCTCTTACGGCTCGAGCGTGTGGATTCCAGGCTCGGCTTCTCGGCGGTCTACTACGGGCGTGTGGCTCGGGAGGGTTCGACCATCGCGGGAACCTGGGAGACGACCAACTTCGGGGGCGGCAGTCCCGGAGGGGGGCGCTGGAAAGCGGTGCGTGAAGAAGAGCACGAGGAGACGCCATGAACCAGACCAAACCACGCTTGCGTCACGCGATCGTGCCGCTCCTGGTGGGTGGTCTGCTCGGATTCATCGGGGGGTATTTCGCCGCGGGCGGCGGCCGGCCGGCACTGGCGCCGGGCGCGGGGTCAACCGCCGCGGGAGACGGCGACCGGCTGCAGGACCTGACGCGGGCCATCGAGAAGGACTCGGAGAACCCGCGGCTGCTGACGGCTCTGGGAAACGCGTACTACGACCGCGAAAACTGGGATCGGGCCATCGAAGCGTATGAAAAGGCGCGCCGCAAGGCGCCGGCTGACCCGAATCTGCTCTCGGATCTGGGAGCCTCCTACCGCAACCGCGGAGAATTTGCGCGCGCGATTGGCTACTTCAAGAAAGCTCGGGCGGCGGATCCCGACCACTGGCAGTCGCTCTTGAACGTCGTGCTCGTGACCGCGTTCGACACGCGGGATGCCTCAGCCGCGGAGCGTCATTACGAGGAGTTGAAGCGGCGTTACCCCGAGATCCCGAACCTCGAGCGGATTGGCGAGCAGATCTCCCGGCTGCGCGCGGGAGCTTGAGCGTTGCTGCGCGTCAGTCTCCTGCTCCTTGTTGTCTTCGCCGTGTTGCTCGTTCTGCGAGCCCTGCGGATCCTCACTGCGGCGCTTTTTCCCTCGGCGCCAGACCGCCGTGCCCGGCCGGGCATGGAAGGGGAGATGGTCCGTGATCCCGTTTGCGGCACTTGGATCGACCGCAGGCTCGCTTTGACTGGCCGGCGAGGGGCAGAGCGGGTTCCGGTTTGCTCGGAGAGGTGCCGAGGACGGCTCGAGGCGCAGGGGTGAGCGACCTCTTCGAGTTTGAGGCTCTTGGGCGGGCCATCGGGGAGGCGGGGCCTGCCAATGCCCCGCTGGCCGACCGGATGCGCCCGCGGTCGCTGGACGAGGTCGAGGGGCCCGACGAGGTCGTCGGCGGCAACGGCTTTTTGCGTCGTGCGATTGCCGAGGACCGCGTGACCTCCCTGATCCTGTGGGGACCGCCCGGTGTGGGCAAGACGACGCTCGCGCGGCTGATCGCCTCGCAGACATCGTCCAGCTTCGTGTCTTATTCCGCGGTCGCGACCGGCGTGAAGGAGATGCGCGAGGTCCTGGAGACTGCCCGCCGAAGCCGCATGCGCTCGGGGAGAAATACGATCCTCTTTCTCGACGAGATCCACCGTTTCAATCGCGCGCAGCAGGACGTCTTCCTGCCGTACATGGAGTCGGGGGAGATCGTCTTGATGGGAGCGACGACGGAGAACCCTTCCTTCGAGTTGAACGGCGCGTTGCTCTCGCGCTGCAAGGTCGTGGTCCTGGATCCCCTGACGCCGGAGGCGATCGCGCGCATCGTCGGCCGGGCGCTCCGGGACATTCCGCGTGGGCTTGGGGCTCGTGACTTCCGGCTGGATGACGACGCCCTTTCCTTCATCGCCCAGACCTCCGGCGGCGATGCCCGCCGGGCCTTGAACTTGCTCGAGGCCGCAGCCGCGGATGCCGAGGCGGGCCGGACCAAGCGCATCGAGACCTCGCGACTGCGGGAACTGCTCCAGAGAAAGGTTCTGCTTTACGACAAGGCGGGAGAGGAGCACTACAACCTGATCTCGGCCCTCCACAAGTCCATGCGGGAATCTGATCCCGACGCGACGATCTACTGGCTCGTGCGGATGCTCGAGGCAGGCGAGGAGCCGCTTTATCTGGCCCGGCGAATCGTCCGCTTCGCATCGGAGGACATCGGTCTGGCCGACCCGCGGGCCCTGCGCGTGGCGCTCGACGCCAAGGAGGCCTTCGAGCTGCTGGGCCTGCCGGAAGGGTCCCTGGCGCTCGGGCAGGCCGCCGTCTATTGCGCTCTGGCCCCGAAGTCGAACGCCCTCTACGTGGCGGAGACGGAGGCCAAGACCGACGTGGCGGAGAAGCCGGCGGAGCCGGTGCCTCCGGTCATTCGCAATGCGGTGACTCGTCTCATGAAGGACGTCGGCTACGGCCGCGGCTATCGCTACGCGCATGCCGAGCCGGAGGGGGTGGGCGGGATCGAGTGCCTGCCGGAGGCGCTCCACGGACGCCGCTACTACAGGCCCCGTGCGTCCGGAGAGGAACTCGAGCTTTCCCGGCGGCTCGAGGCGATCTTGAAGAAGCGCCGCGAGAAGTGGATGAAGGAGGAAAGGACGGATTCGTGATTTGTGATTGTTGATTCGTGATCAAGGCTCGTCGAGCTTTCTTGCCCTGATCACAAATCACAAATCGCCAATCAGCAAGACCCTAATTTTCCCGTCTGTAGTTTGGCGCTTCTTTCGTGATGATGACATCGTGCGGGTGCGACTCCTTGAGGCCCGCCGCCGTCACCCGGACGAGCTTCGATTTCGAGCGCAGTCGCTCGATCGTGCTGCAGCCCGTCAGACCCATGCCGCTGCGGATGCCGCCGGTCAGCTGCAGTATCAGGCCCTCCACGCTCCCCTTGTAGGGGACCATCGCCTCGATGCCCTCCGGCACGAGCTTGGAGAGTTCGGAGCCTCCGTTGGTCGTCGCCTCGACCTCCATGGACTCCTGGAAGTAGCGGTCGGAGGAGCCTGCCTTCATGGCGCCCAGAGACCCCATGCCTCGGTAGGCCTTGAAGGTCCGCCCCTGGTAGAGGATCGTCTCGCCCGGGGACTCCTCCGTGCCCGCCAGAAGCGACCCGATCATGACCAGGTGCGCGCCGGCGGCGATCGCCTTGACGATGTCTCCCGAGAACTTGATCCCCCCGTCGGCGATGAGCGGAATGCGGGTCCCCCGGGTCGCCCGCGCGCACTCGCAGATCGCGTGGATCTGAGGAACTCCCGCTCCCGCAACGACGCGGGTCGTGCAGATCGATCCGGGGCCGATCCCCACCTTGATGGCGTCGGCCCCACGCCGGACAAGGTCGCGGGCGCCTTGCTCCGTCGCCACATTGCCAGCGACGATGGGTGTGGAGGGAAGCTTCCTCTTCAGGAGTCTCAGGGCGTCCAGGACTCCTTCACTATGGCCGTGTGAAGAGTCGAGGACGAGGACATCGACTTTGGCGCGGACCAGCTCCCGCGCGCGGTCCAACAAGTCTTTGGTGACGCCCACCGCCGCGCCGACCCGCAGCCGCCCCAGACGGTCTTTGGCGGCGCTCGGGTACTTGATTGCCTTCTGAATGTCCTTGACCGTAATCAGGCCCTTCAGGTTCCCTGCCCGGTCCACGACCAGGAGTTTTTCGATCCGGTGCCGGTGCAGAAGGCTCTTGGCCTGGTTCAGCGTGGTGCCGACCGGCGTCGTGATCAGGTTCGTTCGGGTCATGCGCGAGGAGATGGGCCTGTCCGTCCGGGTTTCGAAACGCAGGTCCCGGTTGGTCAGGATGCCAACGAGTCTTCCCTTCTCGTTGACCACCGGCACTCCGGAGATCTTGTATCGGGCCATGACCTGGAGGGCCTCCGAGATCGTCTGCTCGGGCCGGCAGGTGACCGGGTCCACGATCATGCCCGACTCGGAGCGCTTGACCTTGTCCACCTCCGCGGCCTGGGCGTCGATCGACAGGTTCTTGTGGATGACCCCCAGGCCCCCTTGCTGCGCCATGGCGATCGCCAGACGCGACTCGGTGACCGTGTCCATGGCCGCCGAGACAATCGGGATGTCCAGGGAGATGCCTTCGGTCAGGTGTGTGCGCAGATCCACGTCGCGCGGGTGAACCCTCGAGCGCGCGGGCAGAAGCAAGACGTCGTCAAAGGTCAAGGCGAGCGGAAGATCCCCGCGGCCGTCCTTCCGGGTCACCCTCCGTGCCATCAGGCCCCCGCGGCCGCCGCGCCGTGGCACTTCTTGTGCTTCCTCCCCGAGCCGCACGGGCAGGGGTCGTTCCGGCCGATCTTTGGCGATGCCCGGTGAATGGTCTCCACCTTCGCGTCGTGTCCGCCGGAAGCCGCGGCACCGTAAGAGTAGTTCACATTGGCTGCCCGCCGGGAAGGCAACCCGACCGGGGCTCGCCCTTTCTCCCCGGAAGGCTCCGCCTCCGCGTCCCGCACGACGGGCTGCAGGCGGAAGAGATACTGAACGATCTGGTCTTCGATCCTCTCCTTCATCACCGTGAAGAGCTCGAAGGATTCCTTCTTGTACTCGACGAGCGGGTCGCGTTGGCCGTAGCCGCGCAGACCGATCCCTTCCTTCAAGTGGTCGATGGCGAGCAGGTGATCCTTCCACTGCTGGTCTACGACCTGCAGCATGACGAACTTCTCGTGGAGACGCATGGTCTCGCTGCCGAGCAACCCTTCTTTCGCCTCATATCGGCGATTGAGCTCCGCCAGCAGCTCTTCGCGGATCCGCTCGCGGGACTTGCCGGCGGGGTCTTGTCCCTCGAGGCCGTAGTAGTCCTTTAAGGCGATGGCGAGCTCCGTCAGGTCCCACTCCGCGGGATCCTTGTCCTCCGCCAGGATCCGATCGAGGACCGAGTCGAGGATGGTCTCCGACAGCGTCAAAACGTAATCCCTTGCCAGGTTGCCCTTCAAGATGTCGAGCCGCAGTCCATAGATGTCTTCGCGCTGCCGGTTCATGACGTCGTCGTATTCGAGCAGGTGTTTGCGGGTTTCGAAGTTGCGTCCCTCGACCTGTTTCTGGGCGCGCTCGATCGCGCGGCTCACCATTCGGTGCTCGATCGGCACACCCTCCTCCATCCCGAGGCGGCGCATGATGTTCTGGAGGCGATCGGATCCGAAAATCCGCATCAGATCGTCCTCGAGGGAGAGATAAAAGCGGGAGGCGCCGGGATCCCCCTGCCGGCCACTGCGGCCGCGGAGCTGATTGTCCACGCGCCTGGACTCGTGTCGCTCCGTGCCGACAATCATGACCCCTCCGGCCCGGAGGACGTTTTGGCGGTCCCGCGCCGCATCGGCCTTGAGTCTCGCAAGCAGCGTCTGAAAGTCCTGGTCGCTCGGGTGCTCTTTGTGCTGCTGTTCGGCGAAGGCCTCGGGATTGCCGCCGAGAACGATGTCGGTGCCGCGGCCGGCCATGTTGGTTGCGATCGTGACGGAGCCGGACTTGCCGGCCTGCGCCACGATCTCGGCCTCTTTTTCGTGGAACTTGGCGTTCAAGACGACATGGGGGACCTTGCGGGATTTGAGCGATGCCGACAGACGCTCGGACTTCTCGATCGAGACGGTTCCGACCAGGAGCGGCTGCCCCTTTTCGCGCAGCTGTTGGATCTCGTTGGCGACCGCCTCGTACTTCTCCCGTTCGGAGGCATAGACGACGTCCTGGTGATCCTCCCGGATCATCGGCATGTTGGTCGGAATGACGACGACGTCCAGTTTGTAGATCTGGTGGAACTCCGCGGCCTCCGTGTCCGCGGTGCCCGTCATGCCGGCCAACTTCTCGTAGAGACGGAAATAGTTCTGGAGCGTGATCGTGGCGAGCGTCTGATTCTCTCGCTCGATGCGGACCCCCTCCTTGGCCTCGACCGCCTGGTGCAAACCGTCAGACCAGCGGCGGCCGGGCAGAACGCGGCCGGTGAACTCGTCCACGATCAGAACCTGACCGTCCTTGACCATGTAGTCCACGTCCTTCTTGTAGAGGGTGTGGGCCCGCAGTGCCTGCTCGACGCCATGCAGCTGGTCGATGTTCGTCAGCTCGTAAAGGTTGTCGACCTTGAGCAGCCTCTCGGCTTTCGCGACCCCCTCTTCGGTCAAGACCGCCGTGCGCGACTTCTCGTCCACGAGATAGTCGCCCGTCGTGACCTTGTTGCCGTATTTGTCCTTCTCCTCGCTCCCCTTGGCCAAATGCGGGATGACCCGGTTGCAGCGGTAGTAGACATCGGTGCTCTCCTCGGAAGGACCGGAAATGATGAGCGGCGTGCGAGCCTCGTCGATCAGGATCGAGTCCACCTCGTCCACGATCGCGTAGACGTGGCCCCGCTGGACCATGGACCCCAGCTCGAACTTCATGTTGTCGCGCAGATAGTCGAAGCCGAACTCGTTGTTGGTTCCGTAGGTCACGTCGCTCGAGTACGCCGCCTGCCGCTGGTCGTCGGTCAAGGAGTTCTGAATACAGCCGACGGTCAGACCGAGAAACCGGTAGATCTTGCCCATCCATTCGGCGTCGCGGCGGGCCAGGTAGTCGTTGACCGTCACGACGTGCACGCCGCGGCCAGCCAGGGCGTTCAGATAAACCGGCATCGTTGCGACGAGCGTCTTTCCTTCACCCGTCTTCATCTCGGCGATCTTGCCCTGGTGCAGCACCATGCCGCCGATCAGCTGAACGTCGAACGGGCGCATCCCGAGGGCGCGTACGGAGGCTTCGCGCACAACGGCGAAGGCCTCTTCGAGCATCTGGTCGAGCGCGCGCCCGCGGGCCTGCGGGGTGTCCTCTTCGGCGGTGCCGTCGAGCGCTCTTGCCAGGCGCGCGCGGAAGTCGGCTGTCTTGGCGCGGAGCGCGTCGTCGGAGAGAGCCTTGAGCGACGGTTCGAGCGCGTTGATGGCCTGCACCCGTGGCATCAGCTTCTTGATGTCGCGTTCGTGCTGCGTGCCGAAGACCTTGGCGAGGACCCGGTCGATCATATTTAGACGCTAAACGCCGCCTTCGGGCTAATTATTCACGATTTGGCCCGAGGGAACGGTCGGTCGGCTGAGGGAAGGCGGGAACCGGCAATCGGAAACCAGGAATCGGGGAGTGAGTCTCGAGAGGTCCTTCGATTCCCGTTTCCCGATCCGCTTTCCGCGCCGTCTACTGGGCGTCGAGAATGTAGTCGAGCGGGTTGACCACGCGGCCGCCCTGCCGGACCTCGTAGTGGAGATGGGGCCCCGTCGAGCGGCCGGTGGACCCGACCAACCCGAGTCGTTCGCCGCGGTTGACGCGCTGTCCTTCCTTGACGAGGATCGCGTCCAGGTGGCCGTAGACCGTTGTGAAGCCCGTGGCATGCGCGATCTCGACTGTCTTTCCGTAGTCTCCGGACCAGCCGCTCCTGATGACGACGCCCTCGGCCGTGGCGAGGACCGGCTCATCCCGGCGCGTGGAGATATCGAGTCCGGAGTGGAAGGCCTCCTCGGCCGTGAAGGGGTCTTGACGCGTGCCGAAGCCCGAGTTCAACAGGCCCCGCACCGGCGCAACCGTGGGAGTCGAGGAGACAATCGCGGAGCGGCGCGCAAACTGGGATTCCAGAGCCGCGAGACGTGAGCCGATCGCGCTGCTGCGGTCGGAGAGCCCGCTACCGCTCGAGGGGCTGGCCGCGATCGGCCCGCCCACCCCCGGCCCGCTCTGGGACAGACCGGCCACGATGGCCAGTCTCTGAGTGCGCGAGTCAAACTCGTCGAGTTGCCGGGAGAGGCCGTCGAGCTGTCGCGAGAGCGTCGCCGTCGTGGAAGAAAGCCGCGCGTTCTCGGCCAGGGCCCGGTGATACAGGTGGTCCCGCCCGGCCGACGAGAAGAAGGCCCATCCGAAGGCGATCGCCGAGACCAGCACGAGCGCAGACCCGGCCCCGGCAAAGGCCAGAACCCGGGTCGAGACGGTCACCTTCCGGAAGCGAGCCTTGGCGTGGGGGACAAAGATAATGGTGTTGTACTTACTCAACTTGTTTCCTCCTCGCGCGAAGAGGTCTTCAGGGCGTACCCAGGCCGGCGGCGCCGGACAGGCGCATTCTCGAGAAACCTATTTGGGCCCGAACCTCCCGATTCTCCCCCATATGGTAGGTGCAGGCTGCCCGCCGTGTCAAGCCGATTCGCCTCCGCCCCGGCGGTGCGAATCCGGTAGGAGATCGCCTCGGCCAGGTGGGCCGCGGTCACCGCCTGGCTTCCCTCCAGGTCGGCGATTGTCCGGGAGACCCGGAGCGCCCGGTGAAGCGCCCGCAGCGAGAGGGAGAGTCTCTGGACGGCGGTGGCGATCAAGCGACGCGCGGCCGAATCGAGTTCGAGAACTCGGTCAAAGTCGGACACGGAAAGCTCCGCGTTGCGGAATGCGGGTCGGGAGGGGTGGCGGGCGGCCGCGCGCAGGCGCGCCGCGGCGACCCGTTCGCAAATCGTGCGGGAGCATTCCTCTGGCGAAGAGCGCTCGAGATCCGTCCAGGGAACCGGCGGCACGGCGACATGCAAGTCGATCCGGTCCAGCAGCGGCCCCGAGACCTTGCGGCCATAGCGCAGACGCGACCGCTCGCCGCAGATGCAAACCCGCCGCGGATCGCCGACGAAGCCGCAGGGGCATGGGTTCATCGCCGCGACCAGCAGGAAGTCACAGGGGAAAAGGCAAGCACCTCCGACCCGCACGAGGCAGACACGCTTCTCCTCGAGCGGCTGGCGGATCGCCTCCAGCGCATCCCGCCGGAACTCCGGCAACTCATCGAGGAAGAGGACTCCCCGGTGCGCGAGCGAAATCTCGCCCGGCCCGGGACGCGTTCCGCCCCCGACCAGGCCAGGAGCGGAGATCCCATGGTGCGGCGCTCGGAAGGGCGGAAACTCGATCAACCCGGTGTTAGACGTCAGCGCACCCGCGACCGAGTAAACCTTGGTGACTTCGATCGACTCCGTGCGCGTCAGCGGAGGGAGGATCGTCGGAAGGCGTCGCGCGAGCATCGTCTTGCCGGCACCGGGAGGGCCGACGAGCAGCACGTGGTGGCCGCCCGCGGCAGCGATCTCAAGAGCGCGCCGCGCGATAGACTGACCACGAACCTCTGCGAAGTCCACGGCCGGAGGAGGCGCCGGGGGTGGGGGGACGGGGCGGCAGGCCTCGATTGGCTGGCTGCCCCTCCAGTGCGCGACAGTTGCGGCGAGGCTTCGCACCGGAATGACCTGGAGGTCGTCTACGGCTGCGGCCTCGGGGGCGTTTTCGGCCGGGAGCACGATCTCCTGGAATCCGGCGTCGCGTGCGGCCAACGCCAGACACAAGGCACCACGGACCGGACGAACCTCGCCGTTTAGCCCGAGCTCTCCGATGAAGACGCGGCGAACCGTGGACGCGGGCGCGAGGCCGCCGATCGATAGCAGAGCCACGGCCACCGGCAGATCGAGCGAGGCGCCGACCTTGCGAAAGTCAGCGGGGGCGAGGTTGACCGTAATCGCGCCAACGGGAACCGCAAAGCCGGTGTTCCGAATGGCGGATCGCACCCGCTCCCGGGCCTCCTTCACGCTGGCGTCGGGGAGTCCCACGATCGTGAAACAGGGCAGCCCGGCCGAGACGTCGACTTCGACATCCAGGACGCGGGCCTCGAGACCCAGGGCGGCGGCGGAGTGAACGCGAGCCAACATGAAACCTCCTCGGGACCGAGGAGGACGCCTGCGGCGGCGATGAGGACCGGGGGATTATACGGGAGAAGCCTTCAGCTGTCAGCTATCGGTTCTGGAACCCCGGTGAGAGCTGAGAGCCGAAAGCTCGGCGTCAGCGCGACTTACTCGGGATTCTCAGCCTGTCGCCGGGGCGGATCAGAGAGCCTTCCGAAAGGGTGTTGACAGCCAGAAGCTCGGCGACGGTCGTGCGGTGGCGGATCGCGATACGGTAGAGAGTGTCACCTCCGCGGACGCGGTAGCTCTGGGGCCTGGCCGGTTCCTGCGCCGCCGCCACGAGCTGTTTTTGCGCGTGCCCCTTCTTGCGCGGCTGCGATGCGACCCGAACGACTTCCCGTCCCGGAATCAGGACCACCCGCCCCTTCTTCAGCTTTGCCCGCTCGGGGAGCCCGTTGGCGGCGGCGAGCCTGGCCGGCGAAACACCGAACCGAGCCGCGATCGAGGCCACCGTTTCGCCGGCCCGCACGACGTGTCGCCGCAGAGCGGGAGGCCGTGCGGTCGGCGCGTCGGCGAAAGCCCCGAGGACGCTCTCGCGTCTGCCGGTGGGGACCTTCAGCTCGTACCCCTCGGAGGCCCGCGGCGTTATGTTGGTCCTTAGCTCGGGGTTGAGCGCCCGGAGCGCCTCAAGAGTCACGGTCTCGCCGCCGGCCAGATCGCTCAGGCGGACGGGGCGGTCGAGCGTCACCGTTTCGTATTCGAGGGGCTTCTCGTAGTCCACGTCGAAACCGTAGTGGGCGGGATTCTTGGAGATGAGGATGGCCGCAATCACGGCCGGCACATAGTTCTGAGTCTGCATGCGCAGCGACCCCGACGCGGCCAGCTGCCAGAAGTCGGCGAGCCCGGTCCGCTCCATCGCCCTGAGGATCTTGCCCTCGCCTGCGTTGTAGGCCGCCATGGCCAGATACCAGTCATGAAAGAGTTCGTGGAGGTAGGAGAGATAGCGTGCGGCGGCGCGGGTCGCCTTTTCCGGATCCGCCCTCTCGTCGATGACCCCGTTTGTCCGCAGACCGTAGTGACGCCCGGTGCGGGGCATGAACTGCCACAGCCCCCTTGCCGCCATGGGCGAGCGGGCATGAGGCAGGAAAGAGGACTCGATCATCGCGACTTGCGCCAGATCCCTCGGAATACCCTCCTCCTGGAAGACCTGGCGGATCATCGGGACAAAGCGGCCCGATCGGGCCAGTCCATTGGCGATGACGGCGTGAAAGTCGTTCTGGAACGTCGCCAGGATCCTCAGGACGGATTCGTTGACGACGATCGGCACGTCAAAGGTCGAAGCGGTCGCATCGGAAGCCACAGCCGTCCAGGCATTTGAGATGGCCTCCTCGCTGGCCGCCGAGGCCTCGATTTTCTCGAGTTCCGGCGCGAGGTGGCCTTGGGTGCTGCCAGCGTCTTCGGGAGGCGCGGCCAAAGCCTCGTAGCGCAGGATCCCGTCATAGAGGTCCTCGCAGAAGGCGATGAGCTCGGGATCGGTCGAGGGCGGCGAACCCGCCGGCCGAACCGTATCGAGGGCGCGACCAAAAGCGTCCTGCGCACAGGCAAAATCGCCGGCCAGGGCGGCGTCGCGGCCGGCCTCGAAATCGGCTGTCGCCGCTGCGATGGTCGCCGCAGCGGGGGATGGCGTCGCCTCTGCCTTTCGGGACGCCGCGGAAGTCGAGCAGCCGGCCGCAAGCAGAGCCGCCGCAAGGCACAGACCATCCCTCGTTCCCAGGAAAGACTTGCCCAGGGTCATTGCAAAAAGGGTAAACGGATTAGCCGCTGGAGGCAAAGGCTTTCTCTCGACTTTCCTGTCCCAACCGGAGGACAGGCATCAATTTTTGTCCTGGATCGGGGCTTACTTTCCGAAGATGTGGAACTTCAGAGAGAGCAGAAGCTTCTCAAGGTCCTGGCGGGTGTGCAGCTCGATCGAGAAGGTCTTTTCCTCGCCGATCAGTTTCCTGTCCTTGTCCTCGAGCCGCAGACCCACGGTGACCAGGTGACCCTGCGCGAGTTCCCGCTGCGGGACATGCAGCTCGAAGATGCGATTGACTTCCTTGCGGTGGTTCAGGCTCGAGGCGAGCAGGTCGTCAATCGAGACGCCCGTCGGTCGGCGGGCGACTCTGCCGGGAGCAGGTCCGGATGTGGCGTTCTTGCGCAGTCTCTCGAGCTCGGCGAGGATGTCGATGTTTGAGCGCACGCGCACGTGCTTGACTTCCTGGGCGGGGGTTCCGTCGGAGGCGGGGGCCTCTGCGAAGGAGACCTCGTTGATCTCCACAGGTTCGCCCGGCGCCCCGATCTCCGGCGGCGGCGCCTCCAGGGAGTTCAGCGCCTCCTCAAATTCTGTGACCGTCTCGGCGTCCTGCGCGTCGAATTCCACGACCTCCTGAGGCGGCGCGGGTGGCGGGGCAGGCGGTTCAACGACGGGTGCCCGCACGGGCTTGGGCGCAGGCTTGGCCGCGGCAGGGGGCGGGGAGAGCGGCGCGGGAGCTTCCTTCGGCTTGACGGGCTGCCGCTTCTCGGGACTGGCGGGCGCAACAACCGCCGGCGCGGGCTCGACACTGGCAGCCGGCCGCGATGGTCGCTCCTCGCCCAGCATTCTCTTTTTTAGGGACTTCAGCGTGATCTTGGAGATGGCCTTCAGGGTCTCGAAGACTCCCTGCCCCACGACGGCGCAGGCCTCGTAGCTTTCGTATTTCTTGCCGGCGTTGAGGCTCGCTTCGAGTTCCTCGAGCGAAAGGATGTTGGCCAGGTCCCGCTTGTTGTACTGGAAGACCAGAGGGAGATCCTCGAGCTTGAGGCCGATCTCGGCCAGATTGGACCTGAGGTTGTTCAAGCTCTCGACGTTGGCGTCCTTCATCGCGCGCTGCGAGTCGGCGACAAACACCATGCCATCCACGCCTTTCAAGACCAGCTTGCGGGTGGTGTTGTAGAAGACCTGGCCTGGGACCGTGTAGAGCTGAACCCGGGTCTTGAAACCCCCGATGACGCCGACATCGAGGGGCAGCAGGTCGAAAAAGAGAGTGCGGTCGGTTTCCGTTTCGAGGGAGACCATCTCCCCGCGGGATGTCGGGGAGGTGTGGCCGTAGATGTGGTGGAGATTGGTGGTCTTCCCGCACAGGCCTGGACCGTAATACACGATCTTGGCCGCCATTTGCATGGTGGCGTAGTTGAAGAAGACCATGACTCAGATTATGGGTCCGCGCGGGGCGCGTGCCGGAGAAATTCTACCACCGGGACGGGGTCGAAAACGGAAGACGGGAACGGGGAGACCGGAGAGGCCAGGGGTCTGACGGAAACTGCGGACGTGTGAGGCTTTTACCGTTTGCCATCCACGGCCTGGCTGGCAAGCAGCGCCCGGATCTCCTGCTCCTTGCCACGTCCGGGCGTGCGCCGGAGGGTTTCTTCGGCCAGAAGGGCGTAGACCTGCAGGGCTCCCGGGGATCCCCGCAATGCCTCCGCGTGCGCCCGGATCGTGCCAATGTCGCGGCGAGCGACCGCTCCCGTGAGGGCGTCGTTGAAGGGTTGTTCCCCGGCCGCGGAGGCTGCCCCGACAGCGAGCGCGGCCAGGGCGGCCCGAGCCTCTGGCTCGGGAAAGCCAGCGGCCACCCAGGCACTTGCGGCAAGGGAGAGCAGCGCCACGGTCCCTCCTGCCGCAAGCGTCGCCGCGGCGTGGTAGAGAGCCTTACCCTCACTCGAGATCCTTTGGGCCCGCGCTCCGATTGCTCCGGCCAGAGCCACGGCGCTCCGCGCCGCCTCCTCCTCTCCTTCGATCGCGACGAGGGCGTCTCGCCAGGTCTCTGCCGGGGCTCCGGTGAAGGCACGCAGCGGATGGAGCGAGCCGGTGGAGACGCCGGCCTGCGCCAGGGGACGCAACGCTTCCGACGAGAGCGCGCCGGAGAGATGAAAGGCGATGCGACAGGAGACTTGGCCCGCAAGCGTGAGCGCCACCGGCGCGATGACGTCATCCGGAACGGCAAGGACCAGAATGTCGCAGTCGGAGCGCGCCTCTGCGAGTGCTCGGGGATTGCCCCCGGGGATCTCTCGAACCGCGCGCTCCGCCGAGAAGCGGTCGCGCCCGATCACATCCTCGAGACGGCCCCCGGCACCGCGCCAGGAGCGGGCCAGCGCCCTTCCGGCGCGGCCAGGGCCAACCAGGGTCAGCGACTCCCGGAGGATCGAGCCGGTCGGCATGGGGGCAGTTTAATGTCAGAAGAGGTGCCGTTTGCGCGCCTGATGTCCGGCCCGGCTGTTGACTGCGGCCCCTGAACTGGCTACTTTTAATCGCTGGCCCTCTCGGGCCCGCGACCGCTAGGGGACAGGGGGCCATGAACTCGCTCGACACGCGCAGCCGGACGATTCTGAAGGAGATTATCCGGGTGCACGTGGACACGGGGGAGCCAGTGTCCTCCCGGGCGCTGTTCAAGTCCAACCGCTTCGAGTTGTCGACTGCGTCGATCCGCAACATCATGGCGGACTTAACCGACGGCGGGTATCTGACGCAGCCGCACACGTCTGCCGGAAGGATCCCGACCGATCGGGCCTACCGGCTCTACATCGATGAGCTGATGCGGCACCGCAAGGTCGCGGCCGATGTGCGTGAGCAGGTGGACTCGGACCTGGCCTCCGCGGGCTCCGACGTGACGCGTCTCTTCCAGGCCGCCTCGCGTCTGCTGGCCCGCCTCTCGGGAGAGGTCGGCTTCGTCGTGGCCCCCGACGCCCTGCACACGGTGGTCAAGAGCCTGCGTTTCCTCTCGGTGGCGCCGGGCAAGATTCTGGCCGTTCAGATCAATGAGCCGGATGTCGTTCTGTCCCAGATCATCGAGACCGATATCGAGTACTCGACGTCGGAGCTCGAGAAGATCAGCGCGCGGATCACGCGCGAGTTCTGCGGCCGCACACTGCACGAGGTACGCCGCCGCATGGTTCGGATCATGGCGGAGGAGAGGGACGCCTGTGACCGGATGCTTTCCGGCGCGTTCGCGCTCGGGGGCCGGGCGCTCGAGCGCCGTGAGACCGACGAGCGGGTCTACTTCGACGGCACATCCCGGCTGCTCGACAAGCCGGAGTTTGCCGATGTGGACTCTTTGAAAAAGGTCTTTCGCACTTTCGAGGAGAAGGCGCGTCTGCTGGACCTCGTGACCCGGTATCTGGACTCCAAGGGCACGTGCGTGGTGTTGGGCTCCGAGGACGCGTTGACATCGGACCCGCGTTTGTCCACGGTCTTGACCTCCTACGGGACGGGAGAGACACTGACGGGCATGCTTGGTGTCATCGGCCCGGCCCGTCGCGAGTACCCCAGGGTGATTCCGGTGGTCGAGCTGCTCGGCCGCGCGCTCTCGGATCGGCTCGAGCGCCGCGAGGCGCGGGAGCCGGAGGAAGAGACCGAATGAGCGGCGAGGACGACATCCGCGATCCTTCGGTGCCCGGGAGCGCGGACCTCATCGAGGTCGAGGACCCCGGCGAGACCCTGGAGGCGGCCCTCGAGGAGGAAGAGCGCTCGGCAATCGCGGCGATGGAGGACAAGCTGCGGTCGGTCGAGAGGGACTTGACCGAACTCAAGGACCGCCATGTTCGCAAACTCGCGGAGTTCGACAACATGCGCAAGCGCACCGAGCGCGAGAAGACGGAGTATTTCCGCCTCGCGCTGCTTGATCTGGCGCGCGGGTTTCTCCCCATCGTGGACGACCTCGAGAGGGCGATGTCGCACGCTTCCGCCGAGGAACGCTCGAGCGACTTCGGGCAGGGGATCGGTCTGATCCGCCGGCAAATCGTGGATCTCTGGAGGCGTCACGGACTCGAGGAGGTCGACACATCCGGGGGCTTCGATCCGAACGTGCACGAAGCGGTGGCCACTGAGGAGACGGACGAACTGCCGCCCAACACGATTGTGGAGGTTCTTCGGAGGGGCTACCTCTTGAACGACAAGCTCGTGCAGCCGGCGCTGGTCAAGGTCGCCGTGCGGCGTAACGAGGCCGGACCGGCGCGGACTTCGGGCGGCGGCGCCTAGGAGGGCACTTGGGCAGAATTCTCGGAATCGACCTGGGGACGACCAACTGCTGCGTGGCGGTCGTGGAAGGCAACACCCCGCAGGTGCTGTCCAACCGCGAAGGAGGCCGCACGACGCCTTCGATCGTGGGCTTCACGGAGGACAACGACAGGCTCGTGGGGCAAATCGCCAAACGGCAGGCGATCACAAACCCGATGAACACGGTTTTTGCCGTCAAGAGGCTCGTCGGCCGCAAGTTCGAGGCCGACGAGACCCAGCACGCGCGCGAGGTGCTGCCCTACGAGATCGTCCGAGCCGTCAACGGCGACGTCAAGATCCGGACGCGGGGTCGCGAGTACAGCCCGGAGGAGATCTCGGCGTTCATCCTGCAGGAGATCAAGGAGTTCTCCGAGGAGGCTCTTGGCGAAGAGATCAGCGAGGCGATCATTACGGTGCCCGCCTATTTCGACGATGCACAGCGCCAGGCCACGCGCGACGCCGGGCGGATCGCGGGACTGGAGGTCCTGCGGATCATCAACGAGCCCACGGCCGCTTCGCTCGCCTACGGGTTGGAGCGCCGGGGCAGCGAGGTCGTGGCCGTCTACGACCTGGGAGGCGGTACGTTCGACATCTCGATCCTGGAGCTGGGGGAAGGCATCTACGAGGTGAAGGCAACCGCCGGCGACACGTATCTGGGCGGCGAGGACTTCGACAAGAAGATCATGGACTGGATGCTCGACGACTTCAAGAAGTCCACCGGCATCGACCTGAAACAGGACCGCATGGCCTTGCAGAGGCTCAAGGAGGCGGCCGAGAAGGCCAAGTGCGAGCTGTCGAGCACGATGGAGACCACGATCACTCTGCCCTTTATCTCCGCCGACGCGTCCGGACCCAAGCACATCAACCGCACGCTCACGCGCGAACGTCTCGAGTCTCTGGTGGCGGATCTGATCGACCGTACGGCCGCTCCGTGCCTCGACGCGCTGCAGGCCGCAAAGCTGAAGCCGTCCGACGTGGATCAGGTCATCCTGGTCGGCGGGCAGACCCGCACGCCGAAGGTGCAGCGGATGGTGGCCGAGCTCTTCGGTCGCGAGCCCAATCGGGAGATCAACCCGGACGAGGTCGTCGCGATCGGCGCCGCGATCCAGGGTGGCGTCCTGAAGGGAGAGATCAAAGATGTCGTCTTGCTCGACGTCACGCCGCTCTCGCTCGGGATCGAGACGCACGGCGGTGTGTTCGAAAAGTTGATCGAGCGCAACTCCACGATTCCCACAAAGAACACGAAGGTCTTTACGACGGTTGCCGACAACCAGTCGGTGGTCGAGATCCACGTCCTGCAAGGGGAGCGGGAGGTCGCGCGGGAAAACAAGTCGCTCGGCCGGTTCGAACTCGTGGGCATTCCGTCGGCGCCGCGCGGCGTGCCGCAGATCGAGGTCAACTTCGCGATCGACTCCAACGGGATTGTGAACGTCTCGGCGCGCGACCTGGCGACGGGTAAGGCGCAGGGGATCCGGATCAACCCGGCCGGCGGCCTGTCGCAGACGGAGATCGACCGGATCATCAAGGAGGCCTCGGCCTTCGCCGAGGCGGATCACCAGCGCCGCGAGGTGGCGCAGATCAAGAACCGGCTGGAGGGAATGCTGGCCTCGAACGAACGGGTCCTGGCGGAATTCGGTTCGGCGCTTGCGGTCGATGAGCGAGAGCGCATCGAGGAAACGCTCAAGCGTTCACGCGAAATCGCCGCGGGCGAATCGCGCGAGGCATTGAACGAGGCCATCTTCGACATGCAGGGGGTCTCCAAGGTCCTGACCAGAGTCATGCTTCAGCGCGTCGGCAGCAGCGGAGCGGCCTCCCCGGCGGGGGGCACCTAGGGATTGCGAGTTGTGAATTGTGAGTTGTGAACCGAGAGCAAATATGAGCCGCCAATTCACAATTCGCAATTCACGATTGACACTTTGTTCCTCCTCGTTTCAAACGCTCTGAAACAACTGTGTCCGAACGGCGCGACTATTACGAGATTCTGGGCGTCTCCCGCGAGGCGGGTCACGCGGAGCTGAAGTCCGCGTACCGCAAGCTCGCCCTCCAGCACCACCCGGACCGCAATCCCGGCGATCCCGGGGCCGCGGAGAAGTTCAAGGAGGCTTCGGAGGCCTACGCGGTCTTGTCGGACGCGGACAAACGCGCGCGCTACGACCGTTTTGGCCACGCGGGCTTCCCGGGTGCCGGGGCGGGCCGTGGGTTCGCCGGGTTTGATCCTTCGATCTTCGCGGACTTCTCCGATCTTTTTGGCGGGCTGTTTGGCTTTGCGGGCGGCGCAGCCTCGGCGCGGCAGACCTCCGGAAGCGACGTGATCTATCGGATGGAGATTCAGCTGCGCGACGCATGTTTCGGTGTGGAGGCGCCGCTGGTGATCTCGCGGCTCGAGCGCTGCGAATCGTGCGAGGGGTCCGGTGCCGAGAAGGGATCGCGGCCGAGCGCCTGCACTGGCTGTGGCGGACGGGGCCGCCAGCGTTTCTCGCAGGGGTTTCTGACGGTGACGCGTCCCTGCGCCGCCTGCGGCGGGGAGGGAATCGTCGTGGAGAAGCCGTGCGGGCAATGCCAGGGAGAAGGGCGCCGGCGTGGCACGCGCCGGCTCGAGATCCGCGTCCCGGCCGGGGTCGAGACGGGCTCGCGTCTGCGGCTGCAGGGCGAAGGGGACGCGGGCAGAAACGGCGCCCCCGCCGGCGACCTGTATGTGGTCCTGAGTGTTGCGGCCGACGAGATTTTCGAGCGGGAGGGGGACGAACTGGTTCTCCATCTGGATCTGCCCTTCCCGATGCTGGTTCTGGGCGGCGAGGTGACCGTCCCGACGCTTCGGGAGCAAGAGAAGGTCACGATCCCGCCGGCCACGCGAGCCGGCTCGGAGCTGCGTCTGCGCGGTCACGGGATGGGGCGGCTAGGACACCGGGGGCGCGGCGATCTGATCGTGCGGGTGGGCGTGCTCGTGCCGGAATCCCCGTCGGCGCGGGAGAAAGAGCTGCTCAAGCAGTACGCCGAGCTCGTCGGTGCGCCGGTCGGCACCGGCAAGGGCGTGTTGGGGAAGGCGAAGAAGATTTTTTCCTAGAAGCTGTCAGCCGTCAGCTCTCAGCTGTCAGCAGGGGGACAGCACGACCGGAAGCTGAGAGCTGAGAGCTGAAAGCTGAGAGCTTGTCTCGACTCAAATACTCTCGTCTTTTCGTCCCTCGCAAGGCGAAGGATGACCGCGTCGTCGGCGTCCTTTCGCTCTACGAACCGCTGGGCCTTCTGGAAGAGGGGCGAGATCTGGTGGCCTGTTTCCGGGAGGCGGACCGCGCGCGGCAGGCCAGCGGGGCGCTCTTGTCCTCGGGCGTCCGGGCCGAGCTCGTGACGGACATTCCGGAAGAAGATCCCTTCGAGAGGCTGCGCGCTGCCTCACGACCCTTTCCCGTTGGCCGGCGACTCTGGATCGACCCGGGTGACGCTTCCGATTCGCAGCCCCCCTCCGGCCGGGTGGCCCTGCGCCTTCCCGCCTCGCGGGCCTTTGGCACGGGCGAGCACGAATCGACGCGGTTGCTGCTCGAGGCGCTCGAAGAAGAGTCTCTGGGCGGGCTTGCGGTTCTGGACGTGGGAACCGGGTCTGGCGTCCTGGCTTTGGCTGCGGTGGCCCTCGGGGCCGAGGCGGCCGTTGCCATCGACGCGGACCCGGACGCCGTCTTTGTGGCCCGCGAGAACCTGCGGCGCCATGCGTTTGGCCGACGCGTGCGTCTTCTGGCCGCGCGGGTGGAGGCGGTCGGTGGGAGTTTTGACCTGGTGCTCGCAAACCTCCTGCCCGAAGAGTTCCTCCCGGAGCGCCAGAGCGTCCTGTCCCGCGTCGCGGCACGGGGTCGGCTGCTGCTGTCCGGGATCCCCCAGGGGCGCGAATCCGGGCTGCTGAAACGGCTTCGGTCGAAACGGTGGCGGCTGGCCAGCCGGCGCGCAGCCGGGCAATGGGGTTGTATCTGTCTCGAGCGTATCTGATCGTCTCTCGGCTTCCCCGTGCCGGCGAGCGAATCCTGCTGCCGCGGGAGGAGGTCTCCCACGCCAGAGCGCGCCGGCTCTCGCCGGGCGATGCCGTTGTCCTGCTCGACGGGAGCGGGGCGGCGGGCGAGGGAGTTCTGGTGCGCCTGGACGCTCGCGGCGCCGAGGTCGAGGTGGGGCGAATTCATCCGAAGGCGAGATCCGTGCCGGAGATTTCGGTTTTCGTCGCCGGGGTTCGGGCGGAGCGGTTGGCCTGGATCGCGGAGAAGGTGACAGAGCTGTCCGCCACGCGGCTGGTGATCCTGCGCACGGAGCGCACGCAGACGTTCCGCGCGGCTGCCCTGGTCCTGCCACGGCTGGAGCGCATCGTCCGTGAGGCCGCCAAGCAGTGCGGCGGCCCCCGTTGGCCCGAGGTCTCCGGACCCGTCTCGCTCGCCGAGGTCTTGAGCCGAGAGCGCGCCTCTCACATTTTTCTTTGTGACCGGGAGGGGGCTTGCTTTCCCTCACGGCTGACGGCCGCGCCGATGGCTCTGCTGGTCGGACCCGAAGGGGGTTGGAGCGACGAGGAGCGACGAGCCGCCAGAGAGGCCGGAGCGATCACCGTGGCGATTCCCGCCGGGAGACTCCGGACCGAGACGGCCGCCGTTGCGGCGCTCGTGCTGGCGCGCGCCGCCCTGGGACGTGAAACGTAAAACGTGAAACGTGAAGGGAACCCGAGCCAGCCCTCGTTTCCCGTTTCCCGTTTCCCGAGCGTTGACACAAGCTCTCCGTCGGGAGGATACTCGGTCGTGCCCGCCAAACTTCCCCTGCCGGATCGGAGGTAGCGCGATGTCCTACGAAGACGTGAAGAAGGTCTGGATGAACGGGCGACTGGTGGACTTCGCCGACGCGAAGATCCACGCCTTCTCCCACGTCCTCCACTACGGCTCGGCGATGTTCGAGGGCGCTCGTGTCTACAAGACCAGGCATGGCTCCGCCGTCTTCCGTCTGGATGAGCACATCAAGCGGATGTACGACTCGTGCAAGGTTTACCGGATGGAGATTCCCTACTCGAAAGAGGAGTTCCAGTCGGCGATCTTCGACACCGTCCGGGCCAACGGCTTCGAAGAGTGCTACATCCGTCCTGTGGTCTACCGCGGTCTGGGGGCTTTGGGTGTGAATCCCTTCAAGAGCCCGATCGACGTTCTGATCGCCGTCTGGAAATGGGGACGGTACCTCGGGGACGAGGCCCTCGAGAAGGGCGTGGATGTCTGTGTCTCCTCGTGGAACCGGATGGCCCCCAACACGTTCCCGGCGATGGCCAAGGCGACAGGCAACTATTTGAACTCCGCGCTCATCAAGATGGAGGCGATCACCAACGGCTACACGGAAGGGATCGCGCTGGACAACGCCGGCCGCATCTCCGAGGGCAGCGGCGAGAACATCTTCCTGGTTTACGGAGGACGGATCCTCACTCCGCCGCTCGCCGGGACGATCCTGCCGGGCATCACGCGGGACTCCGTCTTGACGCTCGCCCGCGACTGCGGCTACACGGTCGTCGAACAGCAGATCGCGCGCGAGATGCTTTATCTTGCCGACGAGGTCTTCTTTACGGGCACAGCGGCGGAGATCACGCCGATCCGCTCCGTGGATCGCATCCAGGTCGGCTCAGGTTCTCGCGGCCCGGTCACACAGCGGCTTCAGAGGGAGTTCTTCGCTCTTCTCCGGGGAGACGCCGAGGACCGCTACGGCTGGCTGACCCCGGTGCCGGTGGAAGCGCGCGTCTGAGCAGGGATCGGCCCCTCGATCAAAAACTCGTCAAATGATCGGGGCGTTTGCAAGCTTGATCCGGGCTTTGGGGCTGCCTGCTTTGGGCGCTCTTCCATTTCCGGTCGCACCGGCGTAAGCTAGCCGCTGACAGAGGCAACCCCATGCACATCAACGACCTGCTCAAAATGGCGGTGGAGCGCAAGGCCTCCGACCTCCACCTGAAAGTCAGTGCCTTTCCGGTCCTGAGGATCGACGGTCTGTTGACCCCGATGACCGACATGCGGCGGCTGATGCAGGAGGACACGATCGCGATGGCCTTCTCGATCATGTCGGCGCGGCAGAAAGAGAAGTTCAAGAACGACTTCGAGATCGACATCGCCTACTCCGTGCCGAACCTGGGCCGCTTCCGTTGCAACATCTTCCAGCAGCGGGGGACGGTGGGGTTGGTCCTGCGCGTCATTCCGGCCCGGATCCTGAACATCCGGGACCTGTTGCTGCCGCCGGTCTTGGAGAAGATTTGCGC
Source organism: Thermoanaerobaculia bacterium (assembly GCA_050745445.1). Classification (GTDB taxonomy): domain Bacteria; phylum Acidobacteriota; class Thermoanaerobaculia; order UBA5066; family Gp7-AA6; genus JBOGJN01. Next base: position 14,302 of record JBOGJN010000123.1, on the reverse strand, counting down.
CGAACAGCGCGGTCTGATCCTCTGCACCGGCACGACGGGGTCCGGCAAATCCACGACTCTGGCCGCGATGATCGACCAGATCAACGCGACCCGCAACGAGCACATCATGACCATCGAGGACCCGATCGAGTTCCTCCACCGGGACAAGAAGTCGATCGTCAACCAGCGCGAGGTCGAAGTCGACACGAAGGGCTTCTCCGTGGCCCTGCGGAGCGCGCTGCGACAGGATCCGGACGTGATCCTGGTCGGCGAGATGCGGGACTACGAGACGATCGAGACCGCGCTGACCGCGGCCGAGACCGGCCACCTGGTCCTTTCGACGCTTCATACGCTGGACGCGACAGAGACCGTAAATCGCATCATCGCGGTCTTTCCGCCCCACCAGCAGAAACAGATCCGCCTGCAGCTTGGCGCGGTCTTGAAGGCCGTCATCTCCCTGCGCCTGATGCCCCGCGCCGATGGTCTCGGTCGCGTGCCGGCCGCCGAGGTCTTGATCCGGACCGCCTACGTGCGTGAGTGCATCGAGAACAAGGAGAAGACAAAGCTCATCAAGGAAGCGATCGCGGCCGGCACTTCGCAGTATGGAATGCAGACCTTCGACCAGTCCCTCTACCAGCTCTACAAGTCGGGCTTGATCACGCTCGAGGAGGCCTTGAAGCGGGCCACCAACCCGAACGAGTTCAAGCTGAAGATCCAGGGCATCCAGTCCACCGCCGACATCGCTCGCGAGGAGATGGACGCGGAGCTGGAGGCACCGACGGACTTCAACCCGCTCGAAGGGGAGGAATCCCCGTTCGATTTCAGCCGCCAGCCCCCCGGGACCCGATAGACGGGAAACGGGAAACGGGAAACGGGAAACGGAAGACGGGAGACGGAAAGCCCGACGGCCCGTCAAACCAGGCGTTCCACCTCAGCCGATTCTGCGCCGGCGGCCTACGAGCGCGCGTTGAGGCTCTTGACGGTTCGGGCGCGCGGCAAACAGGAGCTGGCTCGCAATCTGGAGCGGCGCGGGTTCCAGCCCGGCGCCATCCGCGAGGCGCTCGACGGGCTCGAGAGGGAAGGCTGGCTCAACGAGTTCGACGCCGCGCGCTCAGCGGTCCGCGTGAAGGGGGGGCGCTACGGGCGGGCTCGCCTCTTGCAGGAGCTGGCTTCCCGGGGATTCGCGGAGTCGACCGTTGTGGCGGCTCTCTCGGAACTAACGGCGGAAGAGGAAGAGAAGAACCTCGCGCGCGTGTTTGCCAAGCTCTGGAGGTCGTCCGCGGGACTGGAGCGGCGGCGGAGGCGGGCGCGTGTTTTGCGCGCGCTTCTTCGGCGCGGCTTCTCGCACGATCGGATTTCTGCCATCATGAAAGGCGCGGATGAAGTCGACTGAGGTTCGGGAGAGATTCCTCAAGTTTTTCGAGGATCGGGAACACCGTCGGGTGCCCTCATCTTCGCTGATCCCGGCCGAGGACCCGACGCTTCTCTTCACCAACGCAGGGATGAACCAGTTCAAGGACGTCTTCACGGGCCGGGAGAAGCGCGACTACAAGCGCGCGACGAGCGCGCAGAAGTGCGTGCGGGCCGGCGGGAAGCACAACGACCTCGACAACGTGGGCTACACGGGGCGCCACCACACCTTCTTCGAGATGCTCGGCAACTTTTCCTTCGGTGATTACTTCAAGGACGAAGCGATCCGATTCGCCTGGGAGCTCGTGACCGACAGGAAGAAGGGTTACGGACTCGACCCGGAGCGCCTCTGGGCCACGGTCTATGCAGACGACGATGAGGCGTTCCGTCTCTGGGAGCGGCACCTGCCGAAGATTCGCATCCTGCGGTTCGGCGACGAGGAGAACTTCTGGGCGATGGGGGAGACAGGGCCCTGCGGTCCCTGCTCGGAGATCCACTACTTTCGGGGGGAGGATCTCTCGAGGAACGCGAGTGCTCTGGTCAATGCCCCCGGCGACGACACGGTCGAAATCTGGAATCTCGTGTTTATGCAGTTCGAGCGCGATTCCTCCGGAAAGAGGACGGCGCTCCCAAGGCCCTCGGTGGATACGGGAGCCGGGCTCGAGCGCCTCACGGCGATCCTGCAGAGGAAGACGAGCAATTTCGAGACCGATCTCTTTGAGGGAATCATCAAGGAAATCGAAAAGTGGTCGCCCGATCGGTACAAGTGGGGAAAGGGGACGATCGCCGAGGATGCCCCGTTCCGGGTCATTGCCGATCACATTCGTGCAATCACGATGCTGATTGCGGATGGGGCGCATCCGTCGAATGAAGGACGAGGGTATGTCCTTCGCCGGATCGTCCGTCGCGCGGTGCGATACGGACGTCAGCTCAAGATGGACGTTCCATTTCTCCAGAATTTGGTCAAGCCGGTCATCGATGTTTTTGGAGGCATCTACTTCCACGGGGCGCAAGCGGGGCTGACCGAGGATCGGGTCAGAGATGTGCTCAGGCCCGAAGAGGAACGGTTCGGCAGAACCCTGAGCGATGGAGTCGATCGTGTTGGCGAGGCGATCTCGCGCATGCGGCGCTCGGGTGACACAGTGCTTTCCGGAGACGTTGCATTTCGCCTGCACGACACCTTTGGGATTCCTCTGGAGATCGTTGAAGAGATCGCAAAGGACGAAGGCGTCGCGGTGGACCGCGCGGGCTTCGAAGCGGCCATGGAGAAGCAGCGCGCGGCGTCCCGCTCTTCGGCCAAGTTCGAGGCGCCGGACGGGTCGGTTTTCGAGAAGCTCTCCCTTCCCGAAAAGCACTCCGATTTCCGGGGGTATCCGGAGCTCGACTTCTGCAAGCTCTCGGACGCCACGGTGCTGGGAATCGTGAGGGACGGAGCTCCGGTGCGGGAACTCCGGACGGGCGAGACCGGCGACGTCGTGACGGACCGGACGGTCTTTTATCCCGAGGGAGGGGGTCAGGTGGCCGATACGGGAACCTGGCGATGGAAGGGCGGCGAGGCAGCGATTCTCGACACGCAGAAGCCCGTCTCCGGTCTCATCGCCCACCGGACGGCTGTCCGCGCGGGCGCGCTTTCTGTGGGAGCGCACGTGGACATGGAAGTTCCGGAATGGACACGCCGGCGCACGCAGGCCAATCATACGGGGACGCATCTGCTCCACGCGGCCCTGCGCAAGGTTCTGGGAGAATCCGCACGCCAGATGGGCTCGCTGGTTGCGCCGGACCGCCTGCGTTTCGACTACGCCGCGTCGGCCCCTCTGACGCCTGAGCAGATCACCGAGATCGAGGAGTTCGTCAACAAGCAGATCCTCCGCGACGTGGAGGTCGAAAAGCAATACATGTCCATGGAGGAATCGCGGGCTCACGGCGCGATCGCGTTCTTTGGCGAGAAGTACGGCGATCGGGTGCGCGTGGTGGATGTCCCGGGCTTCTCCACGGAGCTGTGCGGCGGCTGTCACGTCCCGCGCACGGGTGAGATCGGCGCCTTCAAGATCGTCTCGGACAAGGGGCTCGCCGCGGGCGTGCGGCGGCTCGAGGCCGTAACCTCGCTCGGAGCGGTCGAGCTGCTCCGACAGGACGAAAACGTCCTGAACGCGCTTTCGGCCGCGGCGCAGACGCCGCGGGAGGAACTGCTGCCGCGCTGGCAGGACCGGGAAGAGCGATTGAAGTCCCTGGAGCGCGAGGTCGCCTCCTTGAAACTCACGCTCGCGTCCGGCGAGACCGCGGGCTCAAGCGACACGGTGGACGTCAACGGGATCCGGATCGTGACGCGAATCGCCGCGGGGCTCTCGATCCCGGAGCTACGGAACCTCTCGGACACGCTCCGTTCGAAACTCAAGAGCGGCATCGTGGTGGTCGGCACTGCCAGCGAAGGCAAGACCGCGGTCGTGGCGACAGTGACGCGAGACCTCACGGCCCGGATTTCGGCCTCCTCGATTGCGGCCCGCATCGGCCGGGCGCTCGGGGGCAGCGGGGGCGGGAAGCCAGAGCTCGCGCAGGCAGGCGGAAAAAACGAGGCCCTCCTGCCCGGCGCCCTGAAGGAGGCAGAAGCGGCAGTGCGGGAGCTGTTGGAGGCGGGAACCCCCTGAGGATCCGTTCCGTTTCCCGGGCCCTGGAGCTATAATCCCTATGTTCCTCACATGAGATTTCGAGGGCTCCTCCTGGCGCTCCTTTGGGCGTTCGCGGCGGGCGCATCGGCGACCGTGCGCGTGGCAACGAAGGATGGCAAAAGAATCATCTCCAACGACGGGGTGGGCGAGTCGGCCCATATGGCTCTCGGGCAAAGCGACGCCTGGCTGGTTTCCCGCGTTGCGATCCCTTCCCTGTACGACGGATTGATCGCCGAGGCGGCGGTCGCCTACTCGCTCGATCCGAAGCTCGTCAAGTCGGTGATGCTGATCGAGTCGGCCTTCAACCCGGCGGCCGTTTCGCGCAAGGGGGCGCGCGGGCTGATGCAGCTGATGCCAGACACTGCAGTCCGCTACGGCGTGCGCAATGCCTTCGACCCGGCGGAGAACATCTCGGGAGGCGTTCGCCATCTCTCCTACCTGCTCGTGCTCTACGGAGGCAACCTGGCCAAGTCGCTCGCTGCGTACAACGCGGGGGAGACCGCCGTAGAGCGTTACGGTGGCGTGCCGCCCTACGGTGAGACGCAGCTCTACGTCCGCAAGGGTCTGGCCGCCTATTACGGCAAGGGCACGCTCGGAGGCGGTTTCGGCCTGCCGCCGGATCAGACGCGGGCGACCGTTCGGAGCCAGCCGGTCCGGGTGACCCGGGATCGAAGGAACCGGCTGCTCCTGACCACGGATCTCCCGGCCCGACCAGGTTTGCGACGCAGCTAGCGCGATGTCCAGAGATCCGGACGCGACTCAATGCGGGAGCAGCCGGCCGGCCGCCCTCCCGCCCGCAGTGCCGACCAACGGCCGGAAACGGAACTAGTCCAGAAGGAGCGGCCCGTGTCGAGAGCTTCCGACTATGTGTCTCCCCTCGAACAGGGCGTCTTTCTGGTTCACCTGAACCGGGCCCGCCAGCATCTCCGCGACGAGCGTTTCGACCGGGCGCGACAGGAGTTGGAGCTGGCGCAACTGGCGCGTCCCAACGACACGGACGTTTTGAACCTGCTCTCGGTCATCGAGTTCAAGCGCGGCTACTTTCACGAGGCGGCGCAGGCGGCGCGAGCCCTTCTCAAGGGCAAGCCGGAGTCGGCGATCCTGCACTCGAACCTCGGCCTGATTCTCTTCAAGGCGGGTGTCCTGGGGGATGCGGAACAGGAACTACGCCGCGCCATTGCGTTGCAGCCCGACCATCTGCGCAGCCACCTGTATCTGGGTCTCCTCTACCGGATGCGAGGCAAGCTCGGTCTCGCCGTTGAACACCTGCGCCTTGCCGGAGCCAAGCGGGTCGTGGCGGAGATCGAAGAAACGCTGCGTGGGGCGGAGGCTTCTGCCAGTGGAGCGCCGGCGGTCACGACCTCACCGGCCCCCTTGCTGAGGCTGGCCGGCGGAGTCTCCAGGGCCGAACAGCCGGCCCTGACGACCCCCGCCCCCTTCTCGGTCGGTGCGGCTCCTCTTTCTCCTCCGCCATCGCCCGAGACGACGGGAAGCATCCGGGTTTCGGTTCCTCCGGCCGAGCCGACGGAGCAGTTGCAGCGCGAAACGACACCCGAGTCGAAGACGGCCTCTGCCAGGCTGGAAACGGAAGGCCGGCCGCTCTTTCACGTCCGACCCGACGGGGGTCTGGAGGTCGCCTCGCGAGGCGTGGTCTTTGTGCGCAAGGGTTCGGTCGTCTGGTACAGCGGCAAGATCCGGTTTGCGGCCGAGCCCACCTTTCGCGGCACGCGTCTGGAAAAAATCCTGCGGGCCGACGGGCGTGGATACCTCTTCGTCAACGACCCCGGGCGCCAGGCCTACCGGCGCGACCTGGCCGGACAGTCGCTCTATCTGGAGGGGAGCCGTCTGCTAGCGCTCGATCACGGCCTTTCCTTCCGCGTGGAGCCGATCCACGGGTTTCGGATGAATCGCCGCGTGGACATCCTGAAGATTCAGGGGCGCGGCAGCGTGATCCTCTCTGTCGGCGGCGTGCTCCTGGCCCATGAGGTCTCGAGCGAGTTTCCCTTGAGTGTCTCCGCGCGCGATCTCGTGGCCTGGATGGGCGAACTGGTGCCTTCGGTTCTGGAAGACAGGTTCCTGGAAGAGGTCATGATGCCCGACGCCGGCAGCGCGCCGAAGATCCGCTTCGAAGGACAGGGCACCGTGTTGACAGAGCCGCCGCGCCCGCGTCGCCGCGCCTCGGACCTCGCCCGCCGCTCCGAGGCGGACCGCCGGGCCTAGCGAGGCGAGGGTCCCGTCGGTGTCCGTCCTGGCGCCGACGTCGAAACCCCTTCGTTTTTCATCAGTGGCCGGCGCGTTGTCGGGGAGCGGCGCCGCTGGCTCCCGCGAAACTTCTCAGGCGTTGCTCCGCGGCGTCGAGGATCGAGGCGATGGCTTCCTCTCTTTCGTGTTCGCAGTAGAGGCGCACCATCGGCTCGGTGCCGGAGAGGCGGTGGAGAAGCCAACCCGACTCGCCGAAAGAGTACTTGACGCCGTCCCGATCGATCACCCGGGTAACGCGGTTGCCGGCGATCGCGGCGGGAGGATGGGCCTTCGCGTCGGCGAGGAAGTCGTTGACGACGGGGACGGGCAGGGTGACATCCCGGCGGTCGTAGGCGAACTGACCGAACTCCTCCGCGAGGTCGAGAAGCGCGGTGTCCAGGTCACGGCCGGAAAGGGCGAGGCTCTCGATCAGGAGCAGCGCGTTGAAGACGCCGTCCCGCTCGGGCAGATGAAACGCAAAGGCGTAGCCGCCGCTCTCCTCCCCTCCTGCGACGGCCTCGCCGCGGTTCATGAGATCGGCGATGGACTTGAAGCCGATCGGAGTCTCATGAAGCGGCGCGCCGAGCGCTCGGGCCACCCGATCGATCAGCAGCGATGTCGAGAAGGTCTTCGCAATGCCTCCCGTGAGACCCCGCCGACGAAACGCGTGGAGCAGAAGGAGGGCCAGCACGCGGTGGGGAGAGAGGAACTGGCCGCGCCGGTCAAGCACGCCGAGACGGTCCGCGTCGCCATCACACGCGACGGCGAGATCGCACGCCTCGGAGCGCAGGCGCAGGGCGGCGGCCGTCAGGTTGGCGGCGATCGGCTCGGGATGGATTCCTCCGAAGAGTACGTCCCGCTCCTGACGGAATGCAACGACCCTGGTGGCGCCGCCGGCCGCGATCTCGGAGAGGAGCGTTCCCGCCGCTCCATGCATTGCGTCGGAGAGAATCTTCAGGCCGGCGGCGCGGATCGCGGCGAGGTTCACTTTGGAGGCGATGTGATCCCGGTACGGGGAGTAGAGGTCCATCGTCTCGATCCTCCCGGCGCGCGCGGCGGGAGTCGGGCGATGCCCGCAGGCCCGTTCGACCTGGTTGTAGAGCTCGAGAGGGGCGCTGCCGCCAAAGTGCGCCTTGATCTTGAAGCCGTTGTACGGGGCGGGGTTGTGGCTGGCGGTAATCGCCGCACCTCCGGCCAGTCCGAGTCTTCGGACGTGGTCGGAGACGGCCGGCGTCGGAATGGGCCGGTCTGTCAGAAGGACATTGATCCCGGCTCTCGCGAACTCCTCGGCGGCGGCACGGGCGAACTCGGGTGAGTCAAAGCGCGTGTCGTGGCCGATGACGATCCGGCTCGTGTCCCCCCGGGGCAGCCCCGCGTAGACAGAGGCCATGGCCGCCGCCACACGCCGGATCGCTTCGAAGGTGCAGTCCTCGGCGATGACGCCGCGCCAGCCATCGGTCCCGAGGCGGAAGCTCAAGGGACGGCGGCGTCGCCCCGTGAGACCAGAGCGGCCAGGCGTCCAAGGGTCATCCCCCCGCGTGCCAAGAACTCCGAGGCCAGCGCCAGCCGAAATCCGCGGCGGGCCAGGCCGTCCAGCAGGGCCGGAATCTTCGGCGCAACCGGATCCTCCCGGTCGCTGCCCAGGTGAAGCAGCACGATTCCCCCGTTCTCCGCGCGTTCAACCAGGCGCTCGATCACCTGTTCGGCGCTCCGGTAGGCGTGGGAACGCGGGTCGGAGACCCAATCGAGGCCATCGAGGCCCGCCGCCCCGCTCCATCCCACGTGCCAGTAGCCTGCCTGCGCCGCCCAACGCCGGATCTCGGGGTTCTGCTCGCCGTAGGATGCGCGCCAGAGCGGCGCCATCGCGTGTCCCGTCGTCTCCCGGTAAAGACGTGCGGTCCGGAGAAGCTGTCCGGTCAAAAAACCCTGATCGACGCCCGGCCGTGTGGTCTGCCGGCCGTCTGCCGCGTAGGTGGTCAAGTGCGGGTGCGTTTCCGTGTGGTTGCCGACTTCATGACCCTCGGCCGCGATCCGTCGAGTCAGCTCCGGATATCGCCGGATGAAGTCGCCCGTCAAGAAGATCGTGGTGCGCAGGTGCCGCTGCTGCAATGCATCCAGAATCTCCCGCGCGCCGCGGTCGGAGGAGCCGGCGTCGAAGGAAACGAGGATCTCGCGCCGGTCGAGCGGCCCGCGGACGAGATCGGGGATGAATCCCCCCATGCGATCGGAACGCGTCGGCGCGACGGGCGAAACAACGGCTGGCGGGCTGTCCGCAGAGGCAGGCGCGCGAAAGAGACGCGGCTCCAGCGACAGAAGCATCGCCCCCACGCGATACGGCCCTTTCTGTTGCACGGCTTCGAACTGGAATCTCCCGGCCTCGGCGGGGACGGCCCCGACGAACCGCTCTCCGGCGAAAAGAAAGACGGCCGTGCCGTCCGGGGCGCTCCCCGCGATCCGCGTTCCTCCCGGTTGCGCTTCAACCGATTCGATCCTGGCAGCGGGTGGGTGGCGCGGGGGCGTTAGCCGCGAGGGGGCGTTCAAGCGGTCCAACTCCGAAACCGCTCGCAGGGCGGCGAACGTGGGCGTGCAGACGGCGAGCAGGATCAGAATGACCGAAAGCCGCGAGGAAACTGGCTGGCGCAGTCGCTCGTCCAGCTTTCCCCAGAGCACAACGCGTACCGAGTCGCGGGCGCACCGGGTCGAGCAGTAGAGGTGGCCGCGCATCTTGACTTCGCAAAGCCGGCAAATCGGACGGCGGCAGAAGTGACAGCCGCGGTGAGCCCGCTGGCTGCCGTGGATGGGACACGGGACGTTCATGCGACTATTATGAGGGGGAATTGTGATTTGCGAATTGTGATTCGTGAGTTGTGATCAGGATTCTGCCTAGAGGGACGCATTAGCTTGAAGCTCAACCTGCCCAACGCGCTGTCGCTCTTGCGCATTTTCCTGGTTCCCTTCCTCGTTGTCGTGCTGCTGACGCCGCCCGAGTCGTGGCCCGAGAACTTCGGCGGGCAGTGGCGCGACATCGTGGGTCTCGTCATCTTTCTCGCCGCGACGGCGACCGACTTCCTCGACGGCTATCTGGCCCGGCGTCGGGGCCAGATCACGAAGCTCGGCACGTTGCTCGATCCGATCGCGGACAAGCTGCTGATCTCGGCCGCCTTCATCTCGCTCGTCGAAATGCGTCTGGCGCCGGCCTGGATGGTTGTCGTGGTGGTGGCGCGCGAGTTCGCCGTGACGGGTCTGCGGTCCATCGCCTCCGCCGAGGGCATCGTGATTGCCGCGTCCGGGTGGGGCAAGGCGAAGATGGTGTCGCAGATCACCGCGGTCTCGATTCTGATTCTGTCGGCGCGATACGAGCAACTGCGGCTGCCCGGTAAGGCTGCGCTTTGGGTCGTCGTGGCCGTGGCGGTCATCTCGGGCGCGCGTTACTTCGCGGCCTTCCTCTCCCGGGTCGTTTCCGTGACGGGGCCGGTGCCGCCGCCGGAACCCTGAAGACGTGAAACGAAAAACGTGAAACGTGAAACGTGAAACGGGGAAAGGCGGACGGCAGGGAGGATTGAAGGGACTCCGCGTTACGTTTGACGCTTAACGTTTTACGAGCAGGAAGCGCCAGATCGGTCTGCCTTCGGCGCGGTACTTCAGCTCGTAGTGGGTCAAGGGAGGCTCGGGATACCGGCTCCATTCGAGACGCTCGAGTGAGCTGACGGTCTGGCAGAGCGATGCCACGGTGGCGCCGTAGTCGGAGTGGTCCGTGGCGATCCGCAGCACCCCGCCCGGCTCGAGGCGCGAGGCGAGCAGTTCCAACGTGACGCCGTCCAGGAACCGACGCTTGCGCTGCTTTTTCTTTGGCCAGGGATCGGAGAAGTAGACGTGGAACGCGTGGACCGAGCAGACCGGGAGGCCCTGGGTCAGCGCGCGGCCATCGGCCCGCAGCACACGGATGTTCGGCAGGCCCGTGCGCGCCACTCGGTCCCGGCAGATACGGTAGTAGGAGAGCGAACGCTCGAGACCCAGAAAGTCATGGGAGGGACGGGTGCGTGCGGCCTCGATGAGGAAACGGGCCTTGCCGCTGCCGATCTCGACCTCGAGCGGAGCGTTGCGGCCGAAGAGACGCCGGGGGTCGCAGGGCTGGTCTCCCCAGAGGATCTCGTCCGGTTTCGGCTCGAGGACACCGGCCTCTTTCTTCACACGTGACCGCGTCGAGCAGACGCGCCGCGGCTCAAGCCAGGCGCCCGGCGACCTCCCGGGCGAACTCCTTCGTGCCCGCGCCTCCTCCGAGGTCGGCTGTCCGAATGCCAGCCGCCAGGGTCGCCAGCAGCGCCCGCTCCACGCGGTCCGCGTGCTGCGTCAGGTCGAGGTGGCGCAACATGAGAATCGCAGAGAGCAGGAGCGCCGTCGGGTTGGCCTTGTCGGATCCGGCGATGTCGGGCGCCGTGCCGTGGACGGCCTCGAACACGGCGGTGGCCGGACCCAGGTTCGCCCCGGGCACCAGGCCCAGACCTCCAACCAGCCCGGCGGCGAGATCCGAGACGATGTCTCCGTAAAGATTCTCGGCCAGCATCACGTCGAAGGCTTCCGGATTCATGACCAGGCGCATACAGGCCGCGTCCACGATCCGGTCATCCGCCCGGATGTCGGGATATGCCTGCGCGACACGGCGGAAACAGTCGAGGAAGAGACCGTCGGAGAGCTTCATGATGTTCGCCTTGTGGATGGCGGTCACGCATTTGCGGCCGTGGCGGCGGGCGTACTCGAAGGCGTAGCGCGCGATGCGCGTGGAGGCCGCCTCCGTGATGATCTTGAGCGACTCCACGACGCCCGGCACGACCGTGTGCTCCAGGCCGCTGTAGAGGTCCTCCGTATTCTCGCGGACCACCACCAGATCCACATTCGAAAAACGGCTCTCGACGCCCGGGAGGTTCTTGACCGGCCGCAGGTTGGCGTAGAGGTCGAGCGTCTGCCGCAGCCGGACGTTGACCGACGCGAAGCCCTTTCCCACGGGGGTCGCGACCGGTCCCTTGAGGGCCACGCCGTTTTTCCGGATCGAATCGAGAACGCGGGAAGGCAGCGGATCGCCTTCGATCCGCTCGGCCTCTCGACCCACGATGGCCTCTTCGAAACGGACCGGGGCCCCCGCCGCGTCGAGCACGGACAGCACGGCGTCGGCGACCGCCGGCCCGATGCCGTCGCCGCGAATGAGAGTCACGGTGCGAATCCCGGGAGACGTTGTCAGGCTCCTCCTCCTATGAGAATCCGTCGGGCGGTTTAGAACCAAGCTGTCAGCCTTCAGCTGTCAGCTTTGAGCCGAGAGGAATTCCCTCACGACGGCGCTGATGGCTGAGACCTGATCGCTGAGAGCTATGTCTTCTTCTCCGGCAGAATCATCCTCACTTTCTTGATGGCCGTCGCCGTTGCCTCCTCGACGATGAAATCGGCGTGGCGCCCCCGCCAGCGCTCGCCTTTGCGCGGGATGCGGCCGAAACGCAGCATCAGGTGCCCCGCGATCGTCTCCGCTTCGTCCCGGGGCAGGTTCAGGCCGAAGTGTTCCTGCAGGTCCAACAGGCGGAAGCTGCCTTCGAGCAGGTAGGTGCGATCCCCAGCCGCAACGAAGCCCGGCGTCTCCTCCTCGTCGAATTCGTCTCGGATGGGACCGAGCAGACTCTCGATGGCGTCCTCGATCGTCACGATGCCGGCGGTTCCGCCAAACTCGTCCACGACGATCGCCATGTGTGTCCGGCGCCTGCGCATCTCCCGGAAAAGATCCTCGGCGGGCTGGAACTCGGGAGCGAGCAGCGGCGGATGAAGATACCGTTCAGGCCGGAAGGCCTTCTCCTGCTCGTCCGTCAGGGCGAAAAGATCCTTGGCGTGCAGGACCCCCACGACGTTGTCGAGCGTGCCGCGGTAGACCGGGAGCCGTGAAAGTTTGTGCTCCTGCAAGACGAGGGAGACATCCGAGAACGTGGCCGTGTCCGGAAGCGCGACCATCCGAGTCCGGGGAACCTTGATGTCGCGCACCGTCTTGTCGGCGAACTCCAACACCCGGTGGAGCAGCCGCTTCTGCTCGCCGTGGATGACGCCCTCGTCGGCGCCCAGGTTGATCACGCTCTTCATCTCCTCTTCCGTGAGGGTCGGCTCTTTCTCGGGCACGCCCAGCAAGCGCAGAGTTCGCGTCGTCACCTGGACGACGAGGGTGACCATCGGCGAGAGGATCCTCGTGACCACGGCGACGGGCCGGGCCACCGCGCGCGAGATCGCGACCGGTGAGGCCGCGCCGATCGCCTTGGGAGTCATCTCACCCAGAACGAAGAGGGCGATCGTGGAGAACAGAATCGCGGCGGGCAGACCCCAAGTCTCTCCCACCCACGCCGTCGCGAGCGCCGTCGCGAGCGCCGAGGCGGCGCTGTTGAAGAGGTTCTGCCCGATCAGAATCGTCGCGAGCAGCTGGGAGGTGTGCTCCTTCAGGTTTCGGATGATCTGTCCGCGCGGGTCGCCGCTCTCGCGCAGGCGCTGGAGGTCGATCCGGCCGAGCGAGACAAGCGCCGTTTCCGCTCCGGCGAAGAAGGCCGAGAGCGTGACGGAGAGAAGGAAAAGAAGAACAAAGAGAACGTTCTGGAGATCCATAAGCGACGGGTCCTTTCGCCCGGGCAAGTCTACGGGGGAGTAGCCAAGAGGCGGCGGCTCGCCCAGGTCGCGGCGTCGGAAAGCCCCGCCTCGGCGGCCCGCTCGGCGCGCGGCAGGACGGGCAGGATGGTCTTATCCTGCATGGCTCCGGCCGAGGCCGCGGCGTTTCTCTGCACGCCCCGGCGGCCGGCGCGGTTTAAGGCGGTGGCGCCGTAGCGGCGCCGCCACTCTCCGGGGCCCATCGTGAGCCATTCGTGACGCGTCGGCGGGGCAGTGGCCGCCGCGGGAAGCAGAGGCGTGTTCCAGGGGCAGACCTCCTGGCAGATGTCGCAGCCGAAGACATGCGGCCCGAGCTGCTCTTTGACGCGGTCGGGAATGACGCCGCGGTGCTCGATCGTCCAGTAGGCAAGGCAGCGGCTTGCGTCGAGCAGACCGGGCGAGCGGAAGGCCTGGGTGGGGCACGCCTCGAGGCAGCGCGCGCAGGAGCCGCAGCGCTCGGCGATCGGGTCATCGGCGGGCAGATCGAGGTCGGTCAGGATTTCAGCCAGCAGCAGAAAAGACCCGTGCTCGGGATCGATCAGGCAGCCGTTCTTACCGATCCAGCCCAAGCCGGCTGCGGCGGCGAAGGACCTCTCCGCCAGCGGCGTGGAATCCACACACACCCGGTATCGGAACCCCCCGCCGAGCCGCCGCGCGGCCGCGCGGGCGACCCGCGAGGCGCGCTCGCGCAGCGTCCCGTGATAGTCCGCCCCGGACGCGTAGCGGGCGATCCGGGCACCGTCCGGGGCGACGGGTGGGTCGGCCGGATGGGGCGCCGCCAGGCACACGATGGACCGCACCCCGGGAAGGATCCGATCGGGCGAGGCACGCGTTTCCAGAGTTCGCTCGAGGTACGCCATCCCGGCGTGGAAGCCGGCGGCCACCCAGCCCCGGAAACGCTCGAAGTGCGGTGGCTCCCCGGCGCGCGCGATGCCGACACCCGTGAAACCTTGCCGCTCTGCCTCTTCGCGGAAGACCCGCGCGGCCAAGAGGCGGTCGGGCACGGCTTCTAGGCGGGTGGACGCGTCCATCCTGCCTCGAGAGAAGAGAGGCCGCGGGGAACGCGAGGCGGATCGAGAAGCATCGAAGTTCGCATGCTAGCATCAGAAGAGATTTGCGATTGGTGATTGGTGATTGGTGATTAAGGTGAGAAAGCAAGTTGATCGCCCTATTCACAAATCACAATTCAAAAATCACAAATTCTCATGACTTCCTCCGATAGCCGATTCTTGCCGCGTATCTTCGGTGTCACCGCGCTTGCGGCTCTGGGCTACGCGCTATGGCGGATCTTTCAACCGTTCCTCGGGCCCATCCTCTGGGCCCTCCTGCTGGCGTTCATGCTC
>JBOGJN010000122.1:0-1894 GCA_050745445.1 Thermoanaerobaculia bacterium | reverse complement strand
ATCCTGGCGGGCATCGGCTTTGACCGATATCGCCGGCCCGTGCGCAGGCCGCGCTGGGTTCTGACCGTCGGCATCCTGCTCGCTGCCGTGGCGATACTGACCTGGCTTTTCCCTAGTGGGGCCGGTGCCTGGGCGGTGCGTCTGGTGGGTTCGGCCCCCGGCTTAGGCCAGAGAGCCGGACAGATTCTACCCGGGGCGATCGCCACGGCGGCCCTTCTGTGGATCATGACGGCGGTCGCCCTCGAGCTTGCCGACAAGACCTCCCGATGGGCGCTCTTCTCGTCGCTCGCCTTCCTGACCCTCTGTGTCGTGCTGCCCAACCGCGGGATCGCCGGGACTCTCCGAGAGGAGGAGGTCTTCGGCCCCACACGTTTCGCACGGGTTCTCGAACGCGCCGATCCGGCGAGGGCTTACCGCGTCTTCGGGGAGTCCATCTTTTATCCGGAGTCCGGCCTGGCAGTCGCTCAAGCCAGCTCCGACCCCGGTCAGACGGAGCTTCCACGCCGTTCCTGGACGCAACTGACCGGTGCGCTCTGGAACCGAGGGACCGTTTTCAACTACGACTACGATGTGGGGGACTTCGCGCGGCTGGATAGTCTGCGCCGCGTGCCGCACATCGCTCCCGCTTCCATGGATCTGGCGGCCTTCTTCGGCGGCCTCGCGCTTCGGTTCGGCGTCCGTTATCCGGATCAGGAGAGCGTGCGGGGCTACCAAGCGTTCGGAGGCAACGGCGGGGAGACGTGGGATGAGCATCGCCAGGCCTTTCCCGACATCCGTCTGGTCAGACAGTGGCGGGAGGCGGAGGACTCGCCCGGCGCCTTCGGTGAGCTGCTGCGGCTGGGGCCGGGAGAGATCGTTCTGGAGACCGGGCGGCGCGTCGTCGGGACGGCGCCTGCCGGACGCCTCCGGATCTTCGAGAAGAGCCCCGAGAGAATCCGTCTCGAGGCGGACACGCCGCAGGCAACATGGCTCTTCGTGATCCGGGGTTACTGGAACTACAGGACGATTCTCCTGGACGGAAGCATGGTCGACAGCTTTCCCGCCCAGCTCGCGTTCACGGCCCTGCGCATGCCGGCCGGACGGCACCGCGTCGAGTGGCGGGAGGAGGTCCCCGGCGGCAGGTTCTCTCGCTGGGGCCCGCTGGTGTTCCTGCTGTCCGCTCTCTGCCTCCTCATTTTCGGGCGTCGCCGAAACGGTCGGGGAGCCCCCGGCACGTGAGCGGCGGGGGAAGGTCCGGCGCCGGGGTGCTCGCGAGACGCTTTCTACCGGAGACGCTTTTTGTCCTGCTCGTCCTGGCGGTCTACGCCGATCCGCTCTTTACGCGCCGCAACTTCGCCGGGCGAGATCTGGTCGCCTACAACCTTCCGATGGAGAAGTCTGTCCACGACGCGTACGCGAGGCACCGGCTTCCGGTCTGGATGCCAGAGGCTTCGGGGGGGCGGCCCCTGCTGCCCAATCCCAACATCGGGGCGCTTTATCCGGTTCGTCCGCTGCTGTCGCTTCTCCCCTTTGCTCTGGCGATGCGGGTTTTTCCCGTTCTGCACTGGGCCCTGGCGGGCGTGGGGATGATCGTTCTGCTCCTCTCGATGGGAGTTTCACGGGCAGCGGCCTGGGTCGGCGCCGTCACCTACGCCTTCTCGGGTGTGGCTGTCTCCGAGGCTTACTTTCCGCACGTTCAGCCCGGCATGGCGCTGCTTCCCTGGATTCTCTGGGCGGTCAAGAGGAGGGCCCCGACCTTCGCGAGCGGCGTACTGGCTCTCTCCTCGTTCTTCGCGCTCGACTTTCTGGCCGGCGACGTGTTCACCATCGCTCTTGCCGTCGGCTGCTGTCTGCTCTGGATCATCTTCGAGGGGAACCGAACGGAGCGCGGGAAAAACTGGGTTCGTCTCTTGAG
>JBOGJN010000121.1:0-1637 GCA_050745445.1 Thermoanaerobaculia bacterium | reverse complement strand
GGCCCGCACGATCCCGCCGTGGCAGAGCCCCGGTCCTGCCGCGGTGCGAAACCCGAGCCTGCTCGACCTCGCCCTCCAGATCGCGCCCTGGGCCAAAGCGGTTCGGACGGCGTGGAGGCAGGGGGAGTTACCGCTGCGCGACCGCTGGAACGGCTGCGGAACGCCGCTGTCCTCCAATGGCCAATCCTGTGCCTTCTCTCCTCTGACCTTCTGGACGCTGGCGCTTCCCTTGGGACAGGCTTTCACGCTGCAGGCCGCCCTCAAGCTTTTTCTCGCGATGACAGGGATGTGGCTCTGGCTGACGGAGCTGCGGGTCGGGAGTCCCGCGGCCCTCTTTGGATCGATCGTCTTCGCGTTTTCCTTCACGATGACACCCTGGATCTATTTCCCGCTGACCGCGGTGCTCTGTCTCTGGCCCTGGTGCCTCTTCACGCTCGAGCTGCTCGCTCGGGATCGCGTCGGCGGCCGGGCCTTCTGGGCTCTCGTGGCGATCCTCTTTCTCTGGCCAGTCAGCGGGCACCTGGAGAGCGCGGCCTCGGGTGCCGCGGGAATCGGTCTCTGGCTTCTCGCGCGGGCCGCGGCTCGCGACTTGCCGGGGGCCGGGCGATTTTTTGGGAAGGTCGCGCTCGCCGCCTCGATCGCCCTGGGTCTTTCCGCCTTCACGCTGCTGCCGCAGGCCCTGGCGCTCACCGCTTCCAACCGCTTTTTTCTGGCGCAGCGTCCGGTCTGGGCCTCTCTTTTCTCGTGGGTCCCCCACGGCCCTGGGTGGGCAAACGGACTCTTCACGACTTTTTTCCCGCATTGCCTGGGTGACGGAATCGACTCGGCGATGGTCGCCGGAAGGATGGGCTCCGTTCTGGAGATGGGTCTCGGTTATTTCGGCGTCGTCGGCTCCGCCTGCGCGCTGCTCGCCCTGCGGCCGGGCTCGCGCCGGAGCCGCGCCGAGCTGGCGCTGTTTGCGCCAATCCTCTTTGGGCTTGGCGCGGCCGTGGGACTCTGGCCGTTCGCCGAGCTTCTGGGAACGGTGCCCGGGCTGCGGATGATGTTCCCCTTGCGTTTCCTTTCGTGGGTCGCGATCGCGGGCGCGGCGGTCGCGGCCTTCGAGCTCGACCGCCTCGAAAAGGACGTCGCGAGAAACTCGAAAGCGGCCCTGGCGCCCGCTCTGGCCGCCCTGGCGCTCTTTCTCTTCGCTTACGCGAGCTTCCAGCGGTTTCGCCCGCTGCACGAGGCCTCAGGCGGTCTTTCTGCGCAGTGGGAGGCCTTGCTGCTGGCGGGAGGGTGGCTCGCGGCCTTCGGACTGTTGTCGGCGCTCGCCGGATGGAAGCCGGCTTCCATCTCAAACGTGGGGTTCTCTCTGCTCGTGGCCGGCGTCGCGGCTCTCGAGCTCTTGTCCGCCGGAGCCCGCCTGTATCAGTTCGGCAGGCCGGCGGATCTCTATCCCGAGACGCCCTTGATCCGCTTTCTCCACGCGCGGCCCGGGCCGTATCGGGTGCTTGGCGAGGGGATCACTCTTTTTCCCAATTCCAACGTCTTTGCCGGCCTCGAAGACGTCCGCACGCACGATGCCGTGGAGAGACGGGAGTACGTGGAGTTTCTCGCGGCGACCTGCGGATACGACGCCAGGGAGTACTTCAAGC
>JBOGJN010000120.1:0-1420 GCA_050745445.1 Thermoanaerobaculia bacterium | reverse complement strand
GCCACAACCTCAAGTACTGGACGCGCGCGCAAACGCTGGGCCTCGGTGTTTCCGCGCACGAGTTCTGGTCGGGCCGCCGGCGCGCGAACGTCTCGACCGTGGCCGGGTATCTCGAAGCTCTCGAGGCGGGCCGCCGGCCGGTGGCCCTGGACCGGCCCGTGGACGAGGAGGAGGCGGTGCGCGAGCGGATCGTGCTCGGGCTGCGCCTGGCCGAGGGCGTCCCGGCCGCCCTGCTCGAGTCCTTCGTCATGGCGTCGAGCGATCCCAGGCTCGAGGAGGACTACGCCGCCTGGCGCTCGGAGGGCTTTCTGACGGCCGAGAAAAGCCGGGTGCGATTCACCGAACGGGGGTTCCTGATTTGTAACGAGATCCTGTGCCGGTTCGTTTAGACTCTGGCGGCCTTGCAGGCTCTTGAAAGGAGACTTGGAATGAAGTGGAGACCCGTTTCCCGGGCCATTGCGGCGTTTTCCGCGAGCCTGGCGCTCGCGGCCGTGGCGCGTCCGGAAAGCTTCGCCTCGGCGCACTGGAAATCGAAGATCGAGATGGAGGGCGGGGGAGGCGGCGGCGAGGGCCGCGGCGGCCGGATGCCGATGCCGACCGAGTTCGAGATCTGGACGAAAGCCGGCAAGATGCGCATGAAGGCGGACGCGGGCGAGATGAAGATGAACATGCTCCAGCTCGGCGAGGAGAGCTACAACTGGGTGGACGGCACGGGCCAGGGGATGAAAAGCAACTTGTCCGCGAGCAAGCGCGGCGGCCGGCCCAGCCACGACTACATCAACAAGATCGACACGGTTCGCGCGAAGGGAAAGAAAGTCGGCACCGAAACGGTGGACGGCCACCCCTGCGAGGTCTGGGAGTACGACGGCGGCGAGGGGGACAGGGGCAAGTACTGGCTGGCGCAGGATCTGAAGAACTTCCCCGTCAAGATCGTGTCCGAGACGCCGCGCGGAAAGACGACGTACCGCAACACGGACATCCGGATACCGGCTTCGGTTTCCGACGACATGTTCGTGGTTCCCAAGGACGTGGTGTTCCACGACATGTCCGAGATGATGCAGGGCCGGCCGCCGAGCCAGTAACCCCGGCTCGGTTTTCCGGCTAGATGAACAGGCGCGCCAGCACGAGCGTTATCGGTTGAGCGGCTGTGAGGGGTCCGGCTGAGTTGAGGGGCTATAAGGGCTATAAGGGGTCAGTCATGCTTCGAGGCTTTGTCGGATCGCAGTGTGAGGGGTCAGTCATGCTTCGAGGCTTTGTCGGATCGAACATCCGACCGTAGCCTTTCGATCCGGCGTTTCAGCTTCGCATCCCGCTCGATAACGTCCTCCAAACGCGCGACGCCTCGAACCATCGCCGACGCGTCGCGGTTGAGGTAGCGGGCCGTCCGCGCAATCGAGATTCCACCGATATCGCGCGCGAG
>JBOGJN010000119.1:0-5104 GCA_050745445.1 Thermoanaerobaculia bacterium | reverse complement strand
GGGTGTGGGATGGCGTTACGAGCGTCGTGGGGTCAGATGCAAGGAAGCGCGACGACGGCGATGCGTGGGCATCGCCGAGGAGTGCTGACGCCGCAGATGGCCCCGCGCCGCCGTAACCCGAAGGGTGTCCGGCACTTTGCCGGCGCCCGCGAGAAAGGGATGACGGAGCGATTGGTAACAACCTGGAACGGGCGCCGGACGCAAAGTGCCGGACACGACGCCCGCATCCATTTTTCAGCAGCCTGCTAGATGCTCGCGCCGGTGATCGTCAGGCGAGCGACAGGTCCGCAGCCGAGAAACGTGTAGCGGGCGACTGCATCTGCCCCCTCGGCGCTTTCGAGCAGGAAGCATTCCTCGCCGCGGTCGCGCATGCGCCCAAAGAGGTCCACGGGCGTCAGATCCTCGGCGGAAAAGACCCGCGCGACCGGAACGACGCGGCCGCGCGAAGCGCGCTCCCGAAACTCGCGTTTCTCCTCTTCGCGCGGTGTCACACCTGGCGTCGCAGCAGTCGGGAGACCTCTTCCAGGGTGACGGATTCCGTTCCGAAGAGCCGTGCCTGGCGGACCGCCTGCGCCGCCAGCATCGCGAGGCCATCCACGGTCGGGCACCGCGCCGCGCGGGCCGCCTCGATCGTCGGCGTCTGCGAGCCGTCCGGCCGGTAAACGCAATCGAACACGAGAGGCCGGTGCCCCAGGACAGTCGAGGCAACAGCGGACGGGTCGCCCTCGCGAAAGCCGAGCGGTGTCGCGTTGATGTAAAGGTCCGCCTCGCTTGCGGCAACGTCTTCCCAGGCCATCGAATCCACGCGGAATTCCGCCGCCAGGGCGTCCGCTTCTTCGTCGCGTCGGCTCGCGACGAAGACCTCGTAGCCGAGTCTTCTCGATGCGACGATCGCCGCGCGCGCCGCGCCGCCAGCGCCCAGGATCACCGCCGTCCGTCCCTCCCCCGTGTCGTGGTCCGCGAGAGGGTCAAAGATGCCGTCCACGTCCGTGTTCTCCGCGCGCCACCGGCCGCGCGCAAGGAAGAGTGCGTTGGCGGCCCGCGTCGCCACAACATCTTCCGAAGGCGCACCGGCGAGCGCCGCACGCGACTTCCAGGGTCGCGTAACGGAAAAGCCCCGGAAGGGAGGATCGAAAAGAAGTTCGCGTGGTTTTTCGTGATCAAAATCGGAGACCGGGAGCGGAAGGTAGAGGTACGGAAGACCACGCGAACGGAAGAGAGCGTTGTGGAGAAGAGGGGAAAGCGAGGTCGAAGGATCGGCCGCGACCAGGCCGAAGAGCGCCTCCGACTTTCGGGGTCGATGGACTTCGTAGACGGTGAAAAGGTCTCGCAGAGAGACCTGTCCGCGCGCCGTCGCCCGCTCAACCGAGCCGTACAGGAGGGACGAGCCGAAGAGCGCCGAGAGAATTCGCCCCGGAGCGCTCGCCGGTCCCATGGGAAAGATCGCGACGGATCTGTCGCACTGACGCGCCTGGAGAGCGGCCAGGGCGAGACTCGAAGTCAGGTCCGCAGCGCCGGCCACGAGCTTGACCGCGTGTGCACCCGTCGAAAGCATGGCCGAGAGGGTGCTTCCCCAGTCCTCCGGCAACCCGGAGGGAAAGTGGGTGGACACGACAACCCGCCGGCGATCCGGGAAGTTGCCTCTGTCCGCCAGAAGTCCCCTCGTGTGCTCCACATCGACCGTCGCTCCGGCCTCGTATGCCTTGAAGGTCAGCCGCCGGTACTCGTCCGAGGAGCCGCCAAAGCCGCCCCCTTCGCGCGCGGAGCGGTAAGTCACGATCATCGCCCGCGAATCAAGATCGAGAAGGGCCGCTGGCGCGATCGACTCCTCCGCGAGATCGAGGCGATACT
This sequence comes from Thermoanaerobaculia bacterium, assembly GCA_050745445.1. Classification (GTDB taxonomy): domain Bacteria; phylum Acidobacteriota; class Thermoanaerobaculia; order UBA5066; family Gp7-AA6; genus JBOGJN01. The sequence goes on along the minus strand of JBOGJN010000119.1, from coordinate 3,253 downwards.
CGATCGCGGTGGCTTGCTCCGGCACCAGCGCGGTGAGCCGCCGCGCGTCGGCGAGGTCGCGCGGGGCGAGCGAGGCCACGTAAGCCGGAAGCGAAAGCAGTCTTTCGGTCAAAACGAAAACCCCCGAGCCCTTTCGGGCCGGGGGTCTGATTCTGATCTTGTTTTGTCCGCCCCGCCCGAAAGAATCCGGCAGGGCAAGCTTCGCCCTACCGGGTGACCTCCCAGCGCCACCAACAAGCCCTCAAGGATGCCGAAGTCGTCATCAAGGCACGCAGGCTGCGCCCGGCCCAGGCGGCTGTCAAGATCGCCGGCAAGATTCTGACAGCCCTCACGCCTTCTTCCACCTCGTGCCGGAGGGACCGTCTTCGAGAAGGATGCCGCGGGAGGCAAGCTCCTGGCGGATGCGGTCGGCTTCAGCAAAATCCCGCTGCTTCCGAGCGGCATTGCGGGCCTCGATCAGGCCCTCGATCTCCGCCGGTAACGGCTGCGACCGAAGGCTCACATGAAAGGGGATCAATCCGAGGACTCGATCGGCCTTCTCGATGGCCAACCGGGCGATCTCAGCGCCCTTTGCGTCGAGGACTCGCTGGTCGAACGCTTTGTTCACGTCCGTGAGGAAGGGAAACAGCGCCCCTAACGCCTCGGCGGTATTCAGATCGTCATCCAAAGCAGTTTCAAAATCATTCGAGAACTGTTCCGAGCGCTTTGCGGCAGGAAAAGACGAAGGCTTTGCTCCCAGGGCAGCTCCGAGGTCGGTCAGTCGGCTCCAGGTCGTAAAGACATAATCCACCGCGGCCGCTGCTGCTGAGAGAGCCTCCCAGGTGAAGTTTAGTTTCTTCCTGTAGGGAACCGACAGCAACAGATAACGCACGGCAGCCGGGTCGTCGCGGCGAGCCAGCACGTCTTCGAGCGTCAAGAAGTTCCCCTTCGACTTGGCCATCTTCTCCCCTTCCACGATCAGGTGCTCCGCGTGGAGCCACAGCTCGACGAAGGGCTCCCCGGTCGCGCCCTTGCTCTGCGCGATCTCGTTCTCATGGTGGGGAAAGATGTTGTCCACGGCTCCGGTGTGGATGTCGAAGTGCGGGCCCAGATACTTCATGCTCATCGCAGAGCACTCGATGTGCCAGCCCGGCCGGCCTTGCCCAAACGGCGAAGGCCACGCGGGCTCGCCGGGCTTGCCTGCCTTCCAGAGAGCGAAATCCTTGACGTCTTCCTTCTCGTACTCGTCGTCGGCCACCCGCTCGCCCCGCCGCGTCTGCGTCAGATCGATCTGCGAGAGCTTCCCGTAATCCGGAAAAGTCGCGATCCGGAAATAGACAGAACTCTCCGACTCGTACGCATGGCCGCGCTCGCGCAGACGCTCGATCAGCTCGATCATCTCCGGGATGTGGTCCGTCGCCTTCGGGTATCGCTCCGCCCGCTCGATCCGGAGACGGTCGATGTCGCGGAAGAAGGCCTCGATGTACTTCGCGGTGAAGTCGGGCAGCGAGAGTCTCTCCTCCGCCGCGCCGCGGATGGTCTTGTCATCCACGTCGGTCAGGTTCATGACTTGCGTAACCCCGTAGCCTGTGGCAAGAAGGTGCCTGCGCAGAACGTCTTCGAAAAGGAACGTGCGCAGGTTCCCGATGTGAACGACGTTGTAGACGGTAGGTCCGCAGGTGTAGAGGCGGACGCGCCCCTTTTCGAGCGGCGAAAGCTCCGTTAGCCGGCGCCCCAGAGTATTGAACAGCCTCACCAGAGCCCCTTCGCCTTGCGCCGGCGGATTTTCTTCCAGGTCAGCTCGCGCTTCAAGCCGCGCAGCCGGTCCACGAACAGCAGGCCGTTCAAGTGGTCGATCTCATGGCAGAGCGCGCGGGCCAGCAGACCCGTGCCCTCGACCTCCCGGGTGCGCCCCTGCGCGTCTGCCGCGCGCACCCGGACCCGCGCGGGGCGCGAGACCGGTTCCGCAGAGTCGGGGATCGAGAGGCACCCTTCCTCTTCCTTTTGCACGCCGGAGCTTTCGAGAATCACCGGGTTGACCAACACCATGACGGCCTTCGGGTCGGAGGCGACTGAGAGATCGATGACCGCCACACGGGAATTGACGCCGATCTGCGGCGCCGCCAGGCCGATGCCCGGAGCCGCGTGGCATGTCTCGATCAGGTCGGCCACGAGCCCCGAAAACTCCGGGGCCGCAGGATCGGCCTCGGCGTTGGCCGCCAGGAGGCGGGGATCCCCGTAACGCACCAGATCCCGGATCATGGAGGGGCAGGTCGAGTCCGCAAGCCTATGTCGATGGCTTTGCGCGAAGCCGCTCGATGAAACCCTCGACCGTCCGCTCCGCGCGCCGGTGGCGAAACGTCGTCGCCTGGAAGATCCCCGGCAGCCCCAGTTCACGACTCAACGATGTCCTCGGACCCTTCGAGACTGTCTCCGTAATGGGACAGAGGCGCGCCCAGGATGCGGCGATGCCGGACGCATAAGTCTTTGTATTCAGAGCATATTCTTACGCCGATAGCAAGACGCCGTGCTGGCATGGGAATCGCTTTTTGAACCCTGTCAGAGGCACAGATGAGAACCCAGAGAACAGCGCTCGCGGCCCTGGCGATCACTTTCGCGGCTGCCGCGGCCGCCTCCGCCGACTCGGAGGGATCACGCCAGAGCGGTTACTCCTACATCCGCGTCGCGACCGGCGGTGTGACAGTTGAGTCCCAGGCGAACGGGAGTGTCGAGGCGCGGCGCAATCAGCCGATCTCCTCTGGCGACGAGATCCGGACGGCCGATGGCGGCCGAGCCGAGATCGCCCTGGCGGATGGCAACCTGCTGCATGTGGGTGGAGGCACGACCGCGCGCTTTGAGTCGCTGGCCGCGCAACAGGGAGACAGCGCGGACTTCTCGTCCATCCATCTCGTCGAGGGCTCTCTCATCCTCTCGACGCTGGGCGCGACTGAAAACCAGATCCCCCGAATTGACACCGAGGACGTGACGGTCTACCTCAACCCGGACTCGCGGGTTCGCGTCAACACCGAGCCCAACCGCGGCACCGTCGTCATCGGACGCGCGGGCTCCGCGGAGGTCCGCACGCGGCAGGGTTCGAACACGCTCCGGGCCGGCCAGTACCTGATGGCCCGAGGGGACGAAGAGCCAGAGATCTCGCGCGGTGCCTTTTCGCACGACCGATTCGACCTCTGGGCCGCGGACCGCATCGAGACGCTGTCCGACAGCCACAGCGCCTCCGCCCGCTACGTCGATGAGGATCACGCGAGCGATGTCG
>JBOGJN010000118.1:0-7955 GCA_050745445.1 Thermoanaerobaculia bacterium | reverse complement strand
TCCCCGGCCTACCTGCCGATGGAGGCACAGTAGTTTCGAAATCCGAAATCCGAAATCCGCACTTAGCTACTCCCCCAGATACGCCTCTTTGACTTTCGGGTTGGCGGCGACTTCTTCGGAGGGGCCTTCGAGGGCGACGGTGCCGGTCTCGAGGACGTAGGCGCGGTTGGAGTGCTTTAAGGCAGCGTTGGCGTTCTGCTCGACTAAGAGCACGGGCGTGCCCTGGCGGTGGATCTCCTCGATCGCCTCGAAGATCGTGTGGACGAGAATGGGCGCGAGGCCCAGCGACGGTTCGTCCAAGAGCAGGACTCTCGGCCGGGACATGAGGGCCCGGCCGATCGCGAGCATCTGCTGCTCTCCGCCCGAGAGCGTGCCAGCCGTCTGCGCCTCGCGCTCCTTCAACCTCGGGAAAATCCGGAAGACCTTTTCGAAGTCTGTTTCGATCTCAGGGTCGCGCCGGGCGTAGGCCCCCATCTCCAGGTTCTCCCTCACCGAAAGGTTGGCGAAGACAGCCCGGCCCTCCGGCACGAGGGTGAGCCCGCGGCGGACCAGACGGAAGGTCGGGATCGAGAGGATCGGCTCGCCGCGGAAGCGGATGCCTCCCCCTTTGGCGGGCACGAGGCCCATGATGGCCCGCAGCGTCGTGGACTTGCCGGCCCCGTTGGCTCCGATGAGCGTCACGATCTCCCCCTCCGAGAGGCGCAGCGAGATGCCCTTCAAGGCCTCGATCGCCCCGTAGGAGACGCGCAGGTCGCGAACCTCCAGAACCTCAGGCGCCCCGTCGCTCACGCCCCCCCCAGATAGGCCTCGATGACCTTCGGGTTCGACTGGATCTCGGAGGGTCTGCCCACGGCGATCGTGGATCCGTAGTCAAGAACATGGACCGTCTCGCAGATGCCCATCACGACCTTCATGTTGTGCTCGACCAAGAACACCGCCATGCCGAAGCGGTCCCGCACCCAGCGGATCAGCTCCATGACCTGCTGGGCCTCCTGGGGGTTCATCCCGGCGGCCGGCTCGTCCAGGAGAAGCAGGCGCGGCAAGGTTGCCATCGCCCGCGCAATCTCCAGGCGTCTCTGGCTGCCGTACGGCAGGTTCTTCGCCTTTTCCTCCGCGAGGCCGTCCAAGTGAAAGATCTTCAGCAGCTCCCGGCTCTCTTTGTCCACCCGGGCCTCCTCGCGCCAGTGCGTGGGGGTCCGAAAGACCGCCGAGGAGAGCCTCGCTTCCTGGCGGCAATGGAACGCGACCTTCACGTTCTCGAGCACCGTCATCTCCGAAAAGAGCCGGATGTTCTGAAAGGTCCGCGCGATACCGCCGAGGGTGATCCGGCCGGCGCGCTGCCCGCCGATTTCCTGGCTGTCGAAACGCACGCTTCCCGAAGTCGGCGTGTAGACCCCCGTGATGACGTTGAAGACCGTCGTCTTTCCGGCCCCGTTCGGCCCGATCAAGCCATAGAGATGGCCCGGCTCGATCGAGAGCTGGAGGTCGTTGACGGCCACCAGCCCGCCAAACCGCATCGTCACGCCGGTCAACTCCAGAAGCGCCACGGCGAAGCCCTCACCCTTCGGGCGCCGGGCGGGCGGCTGCGCGGCGCCATGAGAAGAACGACAACAACTCCCGGTGACCCAGAATCCCCTGAGGCCGCACGATCATGATGATGACCAACAGGAGCGAAAACACCACCATCCGGTACTGCGAGAACTCCCGCAGGCCTTCGGTCAGGCTGATAAAGAGCACCGCCCCGAGCACCGACCCGGTGATGGAGCCGAGGCCTCCGATGACGATCATGATGATGATCTCGATCGAGCGCAGGAACGTGAAGGAGTTCGTGTGAATGTACATGAGGTAGTGGCCGAACAACCCGCCCGCGATCCCCGCCATCGCGGAGGAGACGACGAAGGAGATGACCTTGCTGCGCGTCGTGTTCACTCCCATCGCCTCCGCGGCGATCTCGTCCTCGCGGATGGCGATCAGCGTCCGGCCGAAGGAAGAGTGGACGATCCGGTAGACGACGACGATCGTGATGGCCGCGAAGAGATAGATCCAGAAGAAGTTCGCGAGCTTCGGGATCCCGGAGTAACCGCGCGCTCCTCCCACAGTGTCGATGTTCAAGATCCAGACCCGGATGATCTCGCCGAAGCCCAGCGTGACGATGGCGAGATAGTCGCCCCGCAGCCGCAGCGACGGCACGCCGACCAGGAAGCCCGCGGCCGCCGCGAGAGCGGCGCCAACCGCGAGCGCCAGCAGCAGCAGAGCGCTGTCGCCGGCGAAATCGGGCAGAAACCGCAAGGCGGCCCGGACCCGGTCTCCGAATTGCACCGTCACGAAGGCGGAGGCGTACGCCCCGATGGCCATGAACCCCGCGTGGCCGATCGAGAACTGTCCCGTGAATCCGTTGATCAGGTTCAGGCTCACCGCCAGGGTGATGTTGATCCCCGCAAGACACAGAACCTGAAGGATGTAGGGGGAAATCGAGACCGAGGCGATCAGCGTCCCGGTAAACAGGCCGTTCAAGAGCAACAGCGCGGCCACGACCGCGAGCCCCAGAAGAAAGCCCTTCACACCTTTTCCTTCCGCACGCGGCCCAGGATGCCCTGCGGCCGCAGAATCAGGACCAGAATCAGGATGCCAAACGCGATCGCGTCGCGGTAAGTGGAGGACACGTAGCCCACGACCATCACTTCGGAAGCGCCGATCAGGAGGCCTCCCAGGACGGCCCCCGTCGGGTTCCCGATCCCGCCCAGGACCGCAGCCACAAACGCCTTCAAGCCATAGAGAATGCCCATGAGCGGGTCGATCTTCGGGATCTGCATCCCGATCAAGACCCCGGCCGCCGCGGCCAGGGCCGAGCCCAGAGCAAAAGTGATCGCGATGATCCGGTCGGTCGAGATCCCCATTAGCTTCGCGGTGTCGAGGCTGAAGGAGACGGCGCGCATGGCCTTGCCCGTCCGCGTCTTCAGGATGAAGAAACGCAGAAGGATCATGAGCAGCAGCGACACCCCGATCACCGTGAGCTGTTCGCTCGTGATCCGAACCCCCGCCAACAGAATGTCGGCCCGCGGCGCGAGCGACGGAAAGAACTTCGGGTCCGGCCCGAACACGAGCTGTCCGGCATTCTCCAGAAAGAGCGAAACGCCGATCGCCGTGATGAGAAGGGTCAGGCGGGAGGCTCGCCGGACGGGGCGGTAGGCCAGCCGCTCGATCAACAGCCCGAGCAGGGCGCAGGCGAGCATGGCACCGAGCATGACGAGCACCGCGGAGAGGAGCGACGGCTCTCGGCCCTGCAAGCGTCGCGAGAGGTAGTAGCCGACATAGGCCCCGACCATGTAAACGTCACCGTGGGCGAAGTTGATCAGGCGCAGGACCCCGTAGACCATCGTGTAGCCGAGCGCGATCAAGGCGTAGATGGACCCGAGCGACAGACCGTTGACTACCTGCTGCAGGAAGGTGCTCATGGAATTAGTCGAGAGTCGAGAGTCGAGAGTCGAGAGTCAAGCGCGGGGGCCGGGGAGGGGCCCCGGCTTCGAGACCGGGCGCCCTCAACGCTCAACCCTCAACACTCAACCCCCAACGGCCGCCGCCGGCGCGCCGCAACAGGCTACAGCTTCACCGCTTCGGGCTTGATCGTTTCGATCAGCAGGTACTTGCCGTTGTCCACCTTGAGGACGACCGCCGGCTTGACCGCGTTTCGCTCCTGGTTCACCGTGATCGTTCCCGTCACGCCCTGGAAATCCTTCGTGGCCGCCAGCGCCTCGCGCACCTTGGGCCCGTCGGTCGAGCCCGCGCGCCGGATCGCGTCCACCATGATCTTCGCGGCGTCGTAACCCAGGGCTGCGAGCGCGTCCGGAACCTGTTCGTAGCGCGCCCTGTAGTCGCTGACGAATTTCTGCACGACGGGAGACGGGTCGTCTGTCGAGTAGTGGTTGGAGAAGTAGCATCCGTTCAGCGCTTCCCCGCCGATTTCCCAGAGCTTTGGCGAGTCCCAGCCGTCCCCGCCCAAGAGCGGCACCGTCATGCCGAGCCCGCGCGCCTGCCGGGCGATCGTCCCGACCTCCGTGTAGTAGCCCGGTATGTAGATGGCCTCCGGATTGGCGGACCGGATCTGTGTGAGCTGTGCGTGAAAATCGGAGTCTCCCTCGCTGTAGGACTGCTCCGAGACGACCTGGCCGCCGAGCTGCTTGAAGTGCTCACGGAAGAACGTCTGGAGGCCGACCGAGTAGTCGTTGCGGACATCCACGAGGATCGCGACCTTTTTCAACTTCAGCGTGTCGGCCGCGAACTTCGCCATCACGGCCCCCTGGAACGGATCGATGAAGCAGACCCGGAAGATGTAGTCGCCGATCTGCGTGACGCGCGGGTTCGTCGAGGAGGGAGAGACCATCGGGATCCCGTTCGCCTGGCAGATGGGCGCCGCCGCCAGCGACCGCGACGAGGACACCTCACCCAACATCGCCACCACGTGATTCTGGTTGATCAGTTTGGTCACCGCGGTGGCCGCCTCCTCGGGCTTGGACTGGTCGTCCTCGACGAACACGCGGATCTTCCGGCCGAGAACTCCGCCGGTGCCATTGATTTCGTCGATCGCCATCCGGATCCCATGATCCGTGGACTGCCCGAAGGTCGCGGTCGTGCCCGTCAGCGAGCTGTACTCTCCGATTCGGATCTCATCTCCGGCTCCCCCCTTGCCACAGCCGAGTGGAAGGAGCACGATCGCCGCCACCGCGGCCCATAGACGGAATCTCATTTGTACAGCCTCCTCGCGCGGAATTCTTGCGACGGCGTATTCTTTCGCAGGGCGCAAAGCAAAGTCAAAACCTCAATTCTTTCAATCGTTTCGGCTAGTGCCGTTCCAACTCATGGGAACGGATCTGAAGCAGGGAAGCCGCCACCCGATTCTTCAGGTACCGCTTTCCCTTTCCGGTCTTCAGAAAGCGTTCCCGACGGCGGGCGTCGCTCAGATCCAGGCACGCCTCGTAGTAGATAAGCACCAGCGGCTTTCGGTACGAGGTGGACCGAACCCGACCAGAAACATGCTGGCGAACCCTTGATCGCAGGTCGCTTGTTGATCCCGTGTAGAAGCCCCTGTCTCGCTCGCTCAGAAGCACATACGTGTAGTGCATCGGCACCCCTTTCGGCACAGTAAAGTTGGAACGGCACTAGAATAGCCGGGTCAGACACCCAGGCGCGGGAGACCGGCCATCAGCGAAACGAAAGCGGAACCGAACAGCCTGCCATCCGAAATCCGAAGTCCCGAAGACCTCGCCCCGCGCATCCGGCCGCGTAGCGAGCACCCGATCTCCCGCAAGCAGATCGATCCAGACGCCCTGAAGGTGCTCTACCGCCTCTCGGGCGCCAGGTACAAGGCGTATCTCGTCGGGGGCAGTGTCCGCGACTTGCTGCTCGACCGCACGCCCAAGGACTTCGATGTCGGCACAGACGCCCATCCCCAGGCGATCCGGCGCCTCTTCCGCAACTGCCGTCTGATCGGCCGGCGCTTCCGCCTGGCCCACATCCTCTTCGCGGGCGGCAAGGTGATCGAGGTGGCCACGTTCCGGCGGCGACCCGAGCCGGTGGACCCGAATGCCCCGGAGCTGCTGATGACCTCCGACAACACGTTCGGCACGGCCCGCGAGGACGCGCTGCGGCGGGACTTCACGATCAACGGACTCTTCTACAACATCGCCGACTACTCGGTGATCGATTACGTCGGGGGACTGGACGACCTGGAGGCGGGCCTGATCCGCACCATCGGGGATCCGGAGATCCGCTTCCGGGAGGACCCGGTCCGCATGATGCGCGCGGTGGAGTTCGCGAGCCGCCTGGGTTTTGCGATCACTCCGGACGCCTACGAGGCGATCCTCAACCACCGCAAGGAGATCGCAAAGTCCGCCGCGCCCCGCGTGACCGAGGAGCTTTCTCAGGCGCTCCGGGGAGGGCATGCGCTGCCCACGTTTCTCCTGCTGCGCGAGCTGGGGCTGTTGGACGTTCTCCTGCCCGAGCTGGCGGAAGTCCTGCGGGAGCTCGACCCCGATCACATGCACGGTACGGGACACCTGTTCTGGGCTCTTCTCGATGCGCTGGATGCCGAGCGGCGGCGCGGCCGCGTCTTTGAGGAGGCTGTGCTCTTCGCTCTCCTGTTTCTCCCGATCGCGCGGGCTCGCGTCCGGCGAGCCGCTCCCGGCGGCGATCCGCCGGCGGCGTTGCTGGCGACGCTGCTCGAGGATCTGGTCCGCCCGATCGCCTTGCGCATGGCGCTTCCGCACGCCGTCACACAACGCATCCAGCAGGCTCTGGCGATCGTCGGGAAGCTCTCTCACCGGCCAGATACGCGTCTGGGGACCCGGCGCCTCGCCTTTCGTGAGGCCTTCGGGACGGCTCTCGTCCTTTTCGAGCTCTCCGCGATGGCTACGGGCCACGGCCAGGATCTGGTCCGCGAGTGGGAAACGCTCTCCCGGCGCATCCAGAGGGCGCGGGAGAGCCTGGAAACGCAGGCGGGCGCGTCGCTCCCGACCGCTGCGGCGCGTCGGCGCAGGCGCGGAGGCCGTCGGCACCGGCGCCCGGGACCATGAGCCGGCTGGCCCTCTTTCTTGCCGAACATTCTCAACGAAAATGCGTTTTGAGGGGATGAGGAAGCTTTGAACGACGGAGATGAAAAGAGCCTCGTCGAGCGGTGCCGCAAGGGCGAAGACGAGGCGTGGAGGGAGCTTGTGGATCGTTTTGGCCAAAAGGTTTATTCCGTGGCCTACCACTTCACGTTGAAGAGGGAGGACGCGGAGGAACTGGCCCAGGAGATCTTCCTCAAGATCTTCGAGAACCTCCACCGCTACGAGGGAAGCTTCCCCCTGGTGGCCTGGGTCATCTCGCTCTCCCGCAACCTCTGCATCGACCGCTACAGGCGGTTGAAGCGTGAGAAGACGTTTCGATTCGTGTCGGACGACGCCGTCGCGCCGATGCTCAGATCGAGCGACGATCCCGCCGAGGAGGCGCTCAAGAAAGAGCGCACGAGGCTTCTTTTCTCGGTCCTCGCGGAGATCCCGGAAGACCTGGCCGAGATCCTGGTCCTCCGGGACCTGGACGGTCTGGCCTACGAAGAGATCGGGCGGGCGCTGGAGCTTCCCGACGGAACCGTCAAGTCGCGACTTTTCCGCGCCCGGACAGAGGTCGCCAAGAAGATTCGGGAGCGCCACGAAAACCGCGGCAGCCAGCCGCTGGCCTCGCTGATGCTCGCGGCGGGAGCCGTCGTATGAGCTGCCGCGAGCTCGAACGGCTCTTCGTCGCCGGCGCCGGCGTGCGGGAGCAAGACACCCACCGGGCCGGGTGCGCTTCCTGCGAGACGCTCGGCAAGGATCTGGAGGAGGTCGGCCGGTTGGTCTCCAACCTCAAGCCTCCAGCGGCGAGCCCCCTTCTGCGGCAGGCCCTTCTCTCCCTTCCGCGGCGGACGGTTTCCTGCGAGGCGGCGGACCGGCTCATCGCCCTGTCCGTGGACGACGAGATTGCCGCCGAGGACAAGCCGAGACTCCAGTTTCACCTCTCGCGCTGCGGGGCCTGCGCGGCGGCGGCCGCGACCCTGGGCGTCGCGCGGGAGCTTGCGCCACCAGAGCCCGCCCCGTGGCTGCGGGGCCGCCTCGCTGCTTCGAGAGCGGCGCGCCGGCGTCCGGTCCGCGAGCGAGGCGCACTGCGCTGGCTGCTCGACCCCAAGGCAGCCATTGGGCTGGCGTACGCCGCGGCCGTTGTGGTCATGCTCGCCGGCTTCAATCCGGCCGACCTCGCACGGAAGGCGGGCGTCGGGCAGCTCGAAGAGAGCACGAAGGCGGCGGTCAGCGTGGCCCGCAATTCGCTCATCGAACGCATCGGCGCCTTCGAGGAGAGGGCAGCCCGCAAGCTCGCCGTCTGGAAAGGACGTGCGGGAGGCTACGGCCGCGCGGCGCTCTCGACCGCCATTCAGCTCGTCATGA
>JBOGJN010000117.1:0-3522 GCA_050745445.1 Thermoanaerobaculia bacterium | reverse complement strand
CACCGCATGCCCCTGGTCGAGGTCATCCGCGGCGAGCGGACCTCCGAAGACACCGTGGCGACCGTCGTCGCCTTTGCAAAGACTCTCGGCAAGACGCCGATCGTGGTGAAAGACTCGCCGGGCTTTCTCGTCAATCGGATTCTGGCGCCCTATCTCTCGGAGGCCGTGCGGTTGCTTCGGGAAGGCTGCCGGATCGACGACGTGGACCGGGCGATGACCGACTTCGGGATGCCGGTCGGCCCGATCGCGCTCTTGGACGACATCGGTCTGGACGTGGCGGGCAAGGCGGGGGAGGTCTTGCACGCGGCCTTCCCGGAACGGATGCAGTCGGCGGGAGATGACGCGCTGCTTGCGGCCGGGCGGCTTGGAAGAAAGGCAGGAAAGGGCTTCTACGACTACGAGGGGGCCAAACGCGGGCGCCCATCGGCGCAGGCCTATGAGATCCTCGGTGTCCGGCGGCCCGAGGCTTCGGCGCTTCCCGCCGATCTGATCCAAACGCGTCTGGTCCTCCCGATGATCAATGAGGCGGCGTTCTGCCTGTCCGAAGGGGTTGTCCACTCGCCGGCGCGCCTCGATCTGGCGATGATCTTCGGCACGGGCTTTCCGCCCTTCCGCGGTGGTCTTCTGCGCTACGCGGATTCGCTCGGAGCGGCGCACGTGCTGGCCGGTCTGGAGGGCCTGTCGCGAAGGGTCGGCCCGCGCTTCACACCCGCGCCGCTCATCCGGGATTTCGCGCGGTCGGACGGCAGTTTTCACCTGGAGAACTCCGCCCCGTGACGGCGCCCGAAGGGAGACCGCGATGAGCAACCCTGCTGCCGCCGAAAACGAATCGCAGCTCCATTCGCCCGTGCGGGCGCTCTTTGCCGGCCACGTCCCGGAAGACATCGTCTTTCCGTACCCCGAGATCTCTGCCGAGGAGCGTGAGACCGTGTCGGCGTTTCTCGATTCCTTTCGGGACTTCGCGAAGGATCACGTGGATCCGCGCCGCATCGACAGGGAGCACCGGATTCCGGAGGAGCTGATCCGGGCGCTCGGCGAACTCGGGGCCTTCGGCATGACGATTCCGGAGGCGTACGGCGGGTACGGCTTCTCCGCCTCGGCGTACTGCCGGGTCACCGAGGAGATCGGGCGAACCGATGCCTCGCTGGGAATCCTCATCGGCGGGCACCAATCGATCGGGCTCAAGGGCCTGATCCTCTTCGGCAACGACGAGCAGAAGAAGAAATGGCTGCCGAAGCTCGCCTCGGGCCAGATGATCGCCGCTTTCGCGCTGACGGAGCCGGAGGCTGGCTCCGACGCGGCCTCGATTCGGACGACGGCGGAGTACGACGAAAAGACCGATTGCTTCGTGCTCAACGGCACCAAGCACTGGATCTCCAACGGAGGGCTCGCCCAGTTCTTCACCGTCTTCGCCAAGGACGTGAAGCTGGCCGAGAAGGACGAGCACCGCCGGATCACGGCCTTCGTCGTGACAAAGGATCTCGGGGGAGTCGAGCCGGGCAAGGAGGAGCAGAAGCTCGGGTTGAAGGGCTCCTCTACGGTGCCCGTGGAGCTGAAGAACGTGCGCGTTCCGGCCTTCAACGTCCTCGGGGAGCGCGGCCAGGGCTTCAGGATCGCCGTCGAGATCTTGAACACCGGCCGCACTTCGCTCGGGGCGGGCTGTATCGGGGGTTCCAAGGCCATGATCCGCCACGCGGCCCTGCATGCCACGCAACGCAAACAGTTTGGCACGCGTGTTGCGGACTTCGAGATGATCCGCTCCAAGTTCGCGAGGATGGTCGTCAACACCTACGCGCTCGAGTCCATGGTCTATCTGACCGCGGGATTGATCGACCGCGGTCTGCCCGACTATTCGCTGGAAGGCGCCTGCTGCAAGATCTTCGGCACCGAGGCCGTCTGGCAAACGATCAACGACGCCTTGCAGATCGCCGGCGGCAACGGCTTCATGGAGGAGTACCCGTACGAGCGTGCGCTGCGAGACTCGCGGATCAACATGATCTTTGAGGGCACAAACGAGATCCTGCGCGCGCTGGTGGCGCTCTCGGGCATGAAGGACGCCCGCGAGGACCTGCAGGAGGTCGCCCGGGCCCTGAAGGCGCCGTTGTCTTCTTTTGGCATCCTGTCCGACTACGCGGCCCGGCGCATCCGCGGCGCGGTCGCGCCAGGCAAGCTGTCGCGCGTGGCCCCCGAGCTTTCCGCCGAAGGAGAGGTGGTGTGCAAGTACGCGTCCGCCGCTTCGGGGGCCGTCGAGACGCTGCTGCGGAAATACAAGAAGAACGTCCTTCACAAGGAATACCACCAGGAGCGGCTGGCCAACGTCGCGATCGATCTTTACGGCTGCCTGGCGGTGCTGTCGCGGGCCACCGCGGCTCTGGCCAAACGTGGAGAGCAGAAGGCGGCCGAAGAAGTCCGTCTGGCCAAAGCCTTCGTCCAGACCGCCAAGTACCGGATGGTCGGGCACCTGAAGGAAATGGACAAGAACCGCGACGCCGAGCAAACGGCCATCTCCGAGACGGCGTACGCGAGCCTCGGGTATCCGTTCAACTACTGGGAGTGAGAAGAGTCAGGCCCGCCGGCCTCGCCCGCGGGGGCGAGCCGACGCCTATGATCGGCCGACAGGTTAAGGGCATCGGAGCGTGACCGTCTATGAGTCAGCAACTACTTGCGCTTTTTCTCGTGATCGCTCGGAAAGTGGTCCGGGACGCCGTACCCTTTCCCGGGAAATAGGCCGCGGCGTAAGCCCGCCCGCAGATAGGCGATTGCGCGCTCGACGGACTCCTCGAGGCTCCGCCCCAGGGCGAGGTTGGCGGCGATGGCGGAGGAGAGCGTGCAGCCAGTGCCGTGCGTGGCGCGCGTTGCGATCCGGGAGGCCGTAAGAGTGATGAAGGCCTGCCCGTCGAAGAGCAGGTCGCGGAGCCTGCTTCCTCGCCCGTGCCCGCCCTTGATGAGAACGGCCTTCGGGCCCAGATCCGCGATGAGGCGGGCCGCCAGGCGCCGGTCCCCCTCGCTCTGGATCCGGATTCCAGCCAGTGCCTCCGCCTCCGGAAGATTCGGCGTGACGAGGTCACAGAGAGGAAGGAGATCTCTCTTCAGACTCGAGACCGCCGCTCGGGAGAGCAGACCCCGCCCGGTCTTTGCCGTCATCACGGGGTCGAGCACGATGCTCTTCGCACCCCACCGCTTCAACGCTCTGGCCACGGTTCGGATGCGCGAAGCGTCGAAAAGAGCCCCGATCTTGACCGCCCAGGGGCGCAGGTCGGAGAAGACGGCGTCGATCTGCCTGCGCAGGATGCTCGTCGAAAGCGCCTCGACCGCCCGGATTTCGAGGGTGTTCTGCGCGGTCGCGGCGACGATGACCGTCGCTCCGTAGACGCCGTGAGCCGCAAAGGTCAACAGATCCGCCTGGATGCCCGCGCCGCCGCCCGAGTCGGACATGGCGATGGACACGGCGCACACCGGGCGACGCTGGCGCATAGGAGGATGATCCTATGTTGAGTTGTGAATTGTGAGTTGGGTACCCCG
>JBOGJN010000116.1:0-4310 GCA_050745445.1 Thermoanaerobaculia bacterium | reverse complement strand
ATGCCGCGGTAGGAGAGGATGCCCCGATCGCCGTCGATGTAACAGATGGAGGAGTCGGCCGCGACGACGTCCTCGAGGCCCCGGACTTCGACCATAAACGATTAGGGTTCGATCGCCCTCGGAATCGCCGGGTCAAGCCCCGGGAACTTCGCGAGCCAGGATCTGCGCTCAGTGCGCAGCTTCTCAACGAGCTGCCGATACGCCTCCGGCGTGTAGGAGCGACGCGGCGTGTACCGGGCCAGATCGAGGCCGGGGACGGCGACCGGGACCTCGTAGCCCCAATCGGGATCCTTCTCCCAGGCGATCCCCTCCTTGGCGATCTGCTTCATGATATCGGTCGAGACCTTGATCGAGATCTTCTCGCCCGGGGATCCGTCTCTGGCTCCGATCGAGCCGGTGTTCAGGATGTAGGCCTGCATGTCCGGGTTTTCCCGGAGGATCGTAAGCAGACGATTGCCCTCCTCCGACTCCGGGCCGACGATGAACGGGTTGGTCCCAACCTCGCGCTTGGCCTGGCCGGCTTTCGTCGGATCGCCGGCCGAGGTCTCGATCGATTCGCCCAGCATGAAGTAGGCTGCGGCCTGCTCCGATGTGAGCCTAGCGCAGACCGGCACGATGTCGTTGCGGCGGGTGATGAAAACGATCTTGTTCGCCTTTGGAAGGTCGATTCCTTCGCCGGTCCCCTGGATGTAGCGGCGAAGCACGACGCCCCGGCCGTTGGAGGTGATCGAGGTGTCCAGGAAGTCCACCTTTCCGGAGTCGTCCACTTTGATGTTCTCGTAGGCCGCCGTCGGGTGCGTGGCCGCGCCCCAGAGAACCGTCTGGGAGGGCTCGAGCCCTTCGGTCTTGATGTAGAAGCCGTCCTCGGTCCCGAAGGCTCGCCCCCGGCGCGTCAGGAGTACCACGTCGTCCTGCTTGATGATCGCCTTCTCGGGCTCCCGCAGGCCGTGGTCGTGGAGCGTGAGCGTCGTCTTGCCGGTTCCGGAGAGCCCGAAGAGAAGAAACCCGACGTCGCGCAGCTTCCCATCGGGTCCAAGGACCCGAAGGATCTTCGAGCCGGCGTGGAGCCCCAACCCTCCGCGGCGTTTGATCCAGTACATCGCCTGCCGGAGCATCGACTTCTTCGCCTCTCCCGGGTAGTCCGTGCCGAGGATGTAGGTGTAGCCCTGCGTGACGTCGCAGAAGATGATGCGTTCGGGCCAGTCGGGGACGTAAGCGGAAACGAAGTCGGGCTCGAAGGTGGAGGCGGAAGGGAAGAGCATGTTGTGCCACATGAAGGCGATGCGGGCGTACTCTTTGGGAACGAAGAGCCGGCAGCGCAGAGTCGCCTCCGGAGCCTCGCCCATGCGTCGGTCCACCTGGATCAGCTCCATGGCGGCGAGCGTTTCTTGGACTTGCCGGACCAGCTCCAGCGCGCGTTTCGGGTCCATCGGCTGCTGCATCACGCCGACTTCGACACGATCCGCGACGATGTAAGTGTTCTTGGCGGAGCGGTTCTTTACACGCGTCGAGTACACGGGGGAGCCGTACTCGGTTGTCTTTTCCCCCGCGCGGGCCAGCGCTCGAAGCGCTTCTCCCGAGACGTCCTTCAAGATGCTTCTCGCCCGGACCACGCGGGGCGAGATTGTCTCGACCGTGCGCATGCCGGGGTCCTTTCGGATCGAAGGCCGCGTGGCCATAGAGGGACTCCCTTTATACCAGAAGCCTGCCCTCCCGGACCCGCTGGGAGCGGAGAGCTGAAAGCCGAGAGCTGACAGCGTCTTAGAGCCCGATCTCCTGGGCAATCGGCTTTAAGGCTTCGATCAGGAAACCGATGTGCTCCTCCAGGCTGACGCCCAGGACGGCCGCGCCGCCGTAAACATACGCGCGGTCCACGGACCGCGCGAAGGCCTTGTCCTTCAATCGCTTGACGACCGAGGAGACGGGCAGATCGGCGATCTTCTTCGACGGCCGGACCTTCACGCATGCGCCGATGAAGCCTACGAGTTCGTCGCAGGCGTAGATTGCCTTCTTGATGGGGGTGTCCCGCGGAATTCTCATGAAGTCGGCATGGGCCTGGATGGCCTCAACCATCTCTTCTGCGTATCCCCGCTCGCGCAGGATCCGGCCCCCCACATGCAGGTGCGTGTCCTCTGTCGGGTTCTGCTCGTAGTCGAAGTCATGCAGTAGGCCGACCACGGCCCATTTCTCGATTTCCGTGGACTCTTTCACGCCGAACTTGCGCGCGTAGGCTCGCATCGTCTCCTCGACGGCTCGCCCGTGCTTTCGCAATGCGTCGGACTTCGTGAACTCGAAGAGCAGCGCCTCCGCCTCGGCGCGGGTTGGCCACCGTCCCGTTTCGCCCTCCATGGAGAGAATCGTATCGTGGCGCGTAGAGGCTGCGTGGCGCACGGCGGATCGCTTCACACGACCTTGACAGCCGCCCCCGGTCGGTGAGAGCGTGTCCGCCCAGACCAGACCTTCGACTCGAAAAAAGGAGCCGGCTCTATGAAGAAGCTCGCGGTTGCCTTCGGGTCCGCCCTCGCCCTTCTGCTTTTCGCCTCGGAAGCCTACGCCCAGACCACCGGCAGCATGCGGGGTGTGGTCGTCGGCCCCGATGGGGCCCCCCTGCCGGGCGTGACGGTCGAGGCAAAGAGCCCGAACCTCCAGGGGACCCGGACGGCGGTCACCGACGCCGAGGGGCGCTTCAACCTGACGCTCCTTCCGCCCGGAACCTACACGTTGACGGCGACGCTCGACGGGTTTGCGCCGAAGAGCCAGACACTCCAGCTCGGCCTCAATCAGGCCGCCGTGACCCGCCTCGAGCTCATCCCGGCCGCGACCGCGGAGGTCACGGTCACGGCGGAGGCGGCGACGGTCGAGACCGAGTCGAACACGATCGGCCGGAATCTCGATGCGAAGGCGTTCCAGGCGCTGCCGACCGGGCGCAACTATGCCTCCGTCGCCCAGCTCGCGAGCGGGGTCAACACGGACGGCTCAGACGTGCGCAACACATCGATCACCGTCTACGGTTCGACCGGCCTCGAGAATGCCTATCTCGTGGACGGCGCGAACACGACGGGTGTCGAGATCGGCAGCCAGGGCAAGGTCTTGAACTTCGAGTTCATTCAGGAGGTTGAGTTGAAGTCCGGCGGCTACGAAGCCGAGTACACCGGCGCCCAGGGCGGGATCCTGAACGTTGTCACCAAGTCGGGCGGCAACGAGTTCCACGGGGACGTCTTCGGCTACTACGACAACGACAGCCTTCAAGCGACGAACCAGCACCTCGACGAGATCACCGCCGAGGGAATTCCGGTCGGCTTCACCCGGTCCGATTACGGTCTCGACGTAGGGGGATACATGCTGAAGGACAGGCTCTGGTTCTTCGGGGCCTACGACCACGTGAAGAACACGGACCAGCGGCAAGTGACGACGGGGCCTGAAGCCGGAACGATCACTGACCTCGACTCCTCGAGCAACCTCTACGCGGGAAAGCTCACGTGGCGCATCGACGATTCGAACACCGTCATCGGCAACGTCTTCGGCGACCCGACGGACGACGTGGGCGCCGTCGGCCCGGTCGCCGGCCCGCCCTCGACGTATGACGGCACGGTCACCGTCGGCGGAACCGACTTCGGGCTCCGCTACCAGGGAACCCTGAGCTCGAAGTTGCTCCTGACCGGCCAGTTCGCCTATCACCGGGAGAACGTCCAGACGGTGCCGGGCCCCGACGGCAACCAGATCGCGTACCAGGACAACACGGGTGCGGTCGTCGTCAACTCGGGCGGTTTCGAGGGCACGGATGGCAACGGCCAGTTCGCCACGAAGCAGTTCACGCGCTACGACTACCTTCTCGACGCCAACTACTTCGTCGGGAACCACGACCTGAAGGCCGGAGTCGGGTTTCAGCGCGTGAATGCGAACGTGGTCCGCGATTACAGCGGCGGCCAGCTCGTCGTGATCCTCCCGCCCTTCGCGACCGACCCGCTGCAGAGGTTGGTCTACAGCCATCAGTTCTTCGCCGGCCCGGACGCGACGATCGACAACCCCACCCTGGCCCCCGTCATCGCCACGCCGCAGGACGACATGCTCGCGGCCTACGTCCAGGACCGCTGGAGTGTGCTCACGAACCTCACGCTCAACGCGGGCGTGCGCTGGGAGAAGCAGTACATCCGGGGCCTGGACAACATCACGTTTATCGATGTCGACCACTTCTCGCCGCGCGTGGGATTCACGTGGGACTTCCTGAAAAACGGCAAGACCAAGGCCTACGGCTCCTATAGCCAGTTCGTCCCGATCATCCCGATCGATATGAACATCCGGTCGTTGAA
>JBOGJN010000115.1:0-19514 GCA_050745445.1 Thermoanaerobaculia bacterium | reverse complement strand
GCACGGCGCGCAGCTTCTGCGGATTGGCGACAGACAGGCGCATCGCGGATCCCCAAGCCTGCACTCTAGCAGTCTGCTGAAAAAGGGTGTGGGATGGCGTTACGAGCGCCGCGGGGTCGGATGCAAGAAAGCGCGACGACGGCGATGCCGTTGCATCGGCGAGGAGCGATGACGCCGCAGATGGCCCCGCGCCGCCGTCACCCGAAGGGTGGACGGCACCCGGCGCCCGCTGGAATGCCATGAAGAGCCGATCCGCAGGGGCCTGGAACGGGCGCTGGATGCAAAGTGCCGGACACGACGCCCGCATCCATTTTTCAGCAGCCTGCTAGCGGCGTCCTGGCAACGGGTCGGCCGCCGAGCGGCCCATCAATTGTTTGCGTCTCGGCAGGGGAATTGCTTCCAAAAGACGCGGTAAACTATGGACAAGTCGCCTCCCTGGCGTTCTTGAGGAGTTGGCCAGAGATGACCGAGAGAAGAGGGCTCCGACGGTACCGGGCGGAGGTGTCGGTCGAGTTCGCCCCCTCGGAAGCCAAGATGACCGGAAGGACGTGGGACGTCTCGCTCGGCGGCATGTTCGTGCGCTCGAGTTGGATGCCGGCCAAGGGCGACAAGCTGTTCGTCACCCTGCGTTTCAACGACGGCCGGCAGCTCATGCTCCAGGGGCAGGTCGTCCGCACCTTTCATCCTTCCACCCTGCTCCGCAACCTGTTGCCGACCGGTTTCGCCCTGGCCCTCAAGACCGGCGAGAGCTACAAAAAATTTGTCGATTCCGTTGCGGCAAGCTCCGACGCCAAGACCTGAGCCTCTCTCCCGCCCGACCTTCGCGCCGGCACTGGAATTCCCTCGGCGACTGTTCGGGATATGTCAGATCTGACATAGGGGTAGTTATCAGTTATCAGTTATCAGTTATCAGTTATCAGTTATCAGTTGAGGAAAAACGGAACGAGAGTTCGAAACCGAGAACTGAGAACTGAGAACTTCTTAGGTTAGCCGTTCGTGACGGCGTAGCGGATGCCCTGGCCCTTTCGCTGGGCCTCGAGAAAACGTGGCACGTCGGAAAGCCTCCCGGTCTCGGCAATGAGAGGCCGGGGATCGATGACGCCTGAGGCGAGGGCCGCCAGCGCCTCTCGGGCCTCTCGCGGCGTGTAGTGGAAGGAGCCCAGAAGCGAGATCTCCGAGTAATGGAGCCGTGTCGCGTCGTAGGTGACGGAGGCGCCCGGAGCGCAGCCTCCGAAAAGAAGGACCTGCCCGCCGGAAGAAACGAGATCGGGCAGGCGCGCCCAGACTTCCGTCTCGCCCGTGCAGTCGATCGCAAAGTCGGCGTCGAACCGCTCGGGCGCGCCGCCGGCCACGTCCAGGACATCGGCGCCCAGGGAGGCGGCAAGACGCAGGCGCTCTGGCCGGCGCCCGGCGACGGTCGCGTGGGCCCCGCGTCCGCGCACGACCAGCGCCCAGAGCAGGGCCAGCGCGCCCGAGCCGTAAATCAGAAACCGCGTGCCGCGGGGCGCCAGGCGGTTCCAGCCGTGAAGGACCGAAGCCAGGGGATCCAGGAAGGCGGCGATGGTGTCCGATAGATTTTCGGGCGGCCGATGGAGGTTCGCTCTCACGACGCCCGCCGGGACCCTCGCGAACTCCGCAAAGGTTCCCCACATCCTCTCGGCGTGGCCGGCCGCGCAGAGATTCTCCCGACCGGCTCGGCAGTCGGCACACGCGCCGCAGGGCCCCGAGATGCCGGGCACGACACGCTCGCCGACATGGAAACCCGTCACTCCTTCGCCGACCTCGACGATCTCGCCGCACGCCTCGTGCCCCATCGTCACGGGAAGGGCGATCTTCGGGTGCCCGCGCGCGAGCAGCTTCAGATCCGTCCCGCAGGTCAGAGCCGCGCGGACCCGGAGCACGACCTCTCCCGGCGCCGCCCGGGGCACCGGCAGGTCCCGCTCCTCGTATCTGCCGATGGCGGTCTGGAGGAAGGCCCTCATGAGGAATTGGTGATTGGCGATTTGTGAATTGCGATTATCCCGGTTCGATTCACGCGCCGGTAACTATCTCGCCCAGATCACAAATCACAAATCGTCTCTTCAGGAGGTTCTCTCGCCCACAAACCGCGCAAGCTGCGGCAGAAGGCCCCCGCCACCCGGGAGCGCCCGCGCCTTTGCCACGGCCTCCTCGATCGTCTGCGCGAGGATCACGCGCGAGCGCTCGACGCCCCAGACGGTCGGAAACGTCGCCTTGCCCGCCGCGGCGTCCTTGCCCGAGGCCTTACCGAGCGCCCCGGTGTCCGCCTCGACATCCAGGAGGTCGTCCTTGATCTGGAAGGCCAGACCGATCAATCGGCCGTAGGCGTCGACCCGCTCCAGCGTCTCCTGCGAGGCCAGGGAGAGGATCGCGCCGGTCAGGAGCGAGGCGCGGATCAAACGCCCCGTCTTGCTTTCATGGATCGACTGAACCAGCTCCTCGGTCGGGTGGGCGACCCTTTCCGCCTCCAGGTCCGCAACCTGCCCGCCGATCATCCCCGTCGTGCCGATCGCGTCGACCACCGTGTTGACGACGCGCACCTTCGCGGGCGTCAGGTGCTCCTGCTCGGGATAACGCGCCAAGACTCCCAGGCCGTGGGTCAGAAGAGCGTCCCCGGCCAGAATCGCGATCGCTTCTCCGAAGACGACGTGACAGGTCGGCACGCCGCGCCGCAACGCGTCGTTGTCGAGCGCCGGCAGATCGTCGTGGATCAAGGAGTAGGTGTGGATCATCTCGAGGCCGCAGGCGGGCTCCAGGACCCGATCGGTCTGGCCGGAAAGCGCCTCGGCGGCCGCCAGGCAGAGAATCGGCCGCAGCCGCTTGCCTCCGGCAAAGAGCGAGTGGCGGATGGCGCGGTGGAGCGTCTGCGGCCACGCGTCGGCCGGCGCAACGAGACGCTCGAGCGCGCGGTCAATTTCCGCCTTGCGCGCGGCCAGAGACTCCCGAACCGACGCGTCAGGCCCGATCGTCGTTGTCCTCGTCCGGGCGCTCGGCCGCCTCGAACGGCGCGGTTTTCCAGTCGGCGGCGGATTCCTTCAGGACGATCTCGACGGATTTCTGGACCTCGTTCAACCTGGCGTCGCAAAAACGAGCCAGCCCCATGCCCTCCTGGAAAAGCTCGAACTGCTTCTCGAGTGAGAGCTCATCCGACTCGATCTCCGCCACGATCGCCTCCAGACGCGCCATCGCGTCCTCGAAGCTTCTTTCCTTCTTGCCGCGCGCTGTCACGTCTCCTCCTTTCCCGTTTCAAAGAGGGGACCCAGATCTCCCGCCTCCTCCGCCGCAGCCGGTTGGGCGAGGCCGGGTTGATCCGCCGAAGCCCCCCGGGCGAAGGCGGGAACCGTCTCCCGCACAACGGCTTTCAGCTCCCCCTTGTGCAGGCGGACCCGGATCCGATCACCCGCGCGGACGCCGGAGACCGAGAGCAGAGGGACAGGCGATCCTTCGCGCAGGGCCACGGCGTAGCCGCGGGCAAGCACCGCCAGCGGACTCAGAAGCTGGAGCTTCTCGGCCGAGACGCGAACCCGCTCCCGCCGCTGCTCGAGGCGATGGGCCAGCCGTTCCTCGAGAAGGACACGCAGTCGCGCAGCGGACTCGCGCTTTCGGGAAAACTCCGCCACGCGCGGGAAGGCGACCAACAGGCCCCGCGCCCGCAGCAGACGGGCGGCGTCGCGAGCCGGCCGACGCGCCAGCGCTCCCAGAAGCGCATTCCCGCTCTGGGCCACGCGCTCCCTCCACTCCCGCAACCTGTAGCGAAACCGCAGCAGCCCTTCGGCCCGCGCAAGCGCCGCAAGCCGCGCGCGTGCCAGCTCGAGACGTCTGCCGAGCACGCGGTCGAGGACCCTGCGCCCCTGACCGATTTGCCGGGCGAGCTCCGCCTTCTTCTCGACGACCAGTTCCGCCGCCGCCGAAGGCGTCGGCGCCCGCAGGTCGGCCACCAGATCGGCGATCGTGATGTCGGTCTCGTGGCCGATCCCGGAGATGACGGGGATCCGCGAGTCGGCGACCGCCCGCGCCACACGCTCGTCGTTGAAGGGAGCCAGATCCTCCGGCGAGCCGCCCCCGCGCGCCACGATCAGGACATCGAAGCCCCCGCGGCGGTTCAGGGCCCGCAGACCTTCCGCGATCTCCGCGGCGGCTCCTTCCCCCTGCACGCGCACCGGGTAGATGGTGACCGCGAGCCCCTCAAAGCGCCGTTCGAGGACATTCAGGATGTCGCGGATCGCGGCTCCCACAGGAGAAGTGACGATGCCGATGCGGCGGGGCAGCAGGGGGATGCGCCGCTTGCGCGCGGGGTCGAAGAGGCCTTCTCCGGCAAGCTTCGCTTTGAGCTGCTCGAAGGCGAGCTGGAGAGCCCCGACGCCCACCGGTTCGAGCGCGTAGGCCTTCAGCTGAAACTTTCCCTGCGGGGCGTAGAGGTCCAGCGACCCGCGCGCCACGACCGCGAGACCCGGTTCCACGCGGAAGGGAACGCGCTGGAAATCGGAGGAGAAGATGATCGCCGAAAGAGTCCCCGTGCGGTCTTTGAGCGTGAAGTACCCGTGCCCGCTCCGCACCTCGAAACGGCCGATCTCCCCCGCCACCGAGATGTCACGCCAGGAGGTTCGGAGAGCCGTTCCCACCTCGGCCAGCAGCTCCGAGACTGTGTAGGGGCGCGGCGGCGCCGATACGGGAACAGGGCGGGGAAACACGGCGGCTATTCTAGCCCCCGCGCTCGAGCCGGTACGCGCGGGAGGTGCAACGCCTCCCGCATCTTCCGACGCGGTGAAACGCGGGTCTGGCCCCCTGGCGCCGTCCTCAACTTCTCCCCGCCCTGGCCGTCGACGGTGAAAACGGAACCGCCAGGACCAGGAGCGTCGCCATCTGGACCTCGGTATCGCCCCAGTTGTATTCGAAGAAGCCCGCCACAAAGAGCGCCGTGCCCGCAAGCAGCGCGCCCGCCAGAAGCGCCGCACGGTCCGGCCGGTCTTCGCGGCGCAGAAGACGGATCGTCCGCGCAAAGAAGAGACCCATCAGCGCCAGGTAGGCCGCCGCGGCGAAGAGCCCGCTCTGGGCGGCCACCTGCAGGGTGTTGTTGTGCAAATGCGGAACCTGCAGGAAGAGCGCGTCCTTGTCGCGGTAGAGCGCGTAGTAGGGTCTGACCATCTCCGGCCCCAGCCCGAAGAGCGGAAAATCGGCAATCATCCGCAGCCCGGCGTGGAGCATCGCGATCCGATCGTGGTTGGTCATCTCCTTCAGGTCCACGATCGAGCGGATCCGCCCGCGGATCTCGTGCGGCAGGAGCAGGAAGACGACAAGCAGGGCCGGCCCGAGCAGGAGGAGCCGGCGGGGCCGGCGCACGACGACGTAAACGAGCAGGGCTGCCAGCGTGCCGACGTAGGTATTGCGGGTGAAGGTCAACATCATGGCGGCCAGCGGAACCACACCCGCCAGACCCACCCACCGCCAGCGGCCTTTCTGCTCGAAGGCGAGCCCCAGCAGGAGACAACCGGCGACCATCGTGAGACCCGAAAAGGTCATCGTTTGGGAAAGGGTGCCCCGGATGCGGTTCTCCGGACCGTCCGCGCCGTGCGCAAACTGCCAGAAACCGTCGAGGGAGAGAAGCACACCGTTTGCGCCCAGAGCACAGAAGATGGCGCGGGCCCTCGGCGGATCCGCGAGGAGATCGATCCCGATCGGGAGGAGCAGCAAGAGCGAGACGCCCGTCAGATGCCGGGCGCTGGCGGCGGGATCGCGGGAGAAAAGCGTCGAAAGAACCAACAGGAGCGCCTGCAGACCCGCAAGGATCACGACGGGCGAGCCAAAGGAAGGCGCCCACCGGCCGCGGCGTCGCATCTCCAGAAGCCACAACAGCGTCAGGAGCCCGAAGACGATGTACGCCGGCGAAATCTGCGAGGTCAGAAGAGCGAGGAGGAAAAGAAGTGGAAAGAGCGCCTTTCGGATTGTCACCCCGAACAATTCCCGTTTTCCGTTTCCCGTTTCCCGTTTCACGACCCGGCTTAGAGCGCTTCCGAACCGGGCAGAGCCTCTTCGATCAGCATGACCGGGATGTCCGAGACGATTGGATAGACCAGGTCCGCCTCCTTCGAGTAGAGACCCTGCGTGACGACCGGCTCCTCGTCGCGGAACTTCTCCCGGTATTTCTCGACGAGCTTCCTGCGTGTCTCCGGCTTCAACTCGATCAACTCGAGCGTCCCCTTCGTCTTGGGACAAACCAGAATCGCCAGCAGCTCCGGGTCGACCGCCATTGGGGGACCTCCGAACCTAGAGTCTAAACCTCCCAAGCCCTCGGCTGTCAGCTCTCCGCTATCAGCCTCTCAATCGGTGGGACAACGCGAGGGCCTCCTAAGAGACGGCCTCAGAGGGTCGCCAGAAGCTCGCGCGGGTGCGTCTTGGCGGAAACCCCGGGATGCGTGTGGACGATCTTTCGATCGGGACCGATGACGTACGTGATCCGCTTGGCGAACCGGGCCTTGCGCGAATCGCACGACCCGTAGGCCATCCCGATGGAGCGGTCCACATCGCAAAGCAGGGGAAAGGGGTACCCGAATTTCGCCGCGAAGACAGCATTCTTCTCCACCGTGTCGAAGGAGATGCCCAGGATCGCAATCTTTTTCTTCTCGTAATCGGCGAAGAGGTCGCGGAACCCGCAACCTTCGGCCGTTCAGCCGGGGGTGTCGGCCATCGGGTAGAACCAGAGGACGACCGTCTTTCCCCGGTAATCCGAGAGGCGCCGGGTTGCGCCGGTGTGGTCCTTCACCTCGAAGTCGGGAGCGGGGTCGCCCATTTTCAGCATCGCGGGCTTTCTCCAGAAGCGCATGATAGAAGACGTTCGGACGCAAGTGGCCGGTCGTAGGGAACTCTCCCGATCTCCTACGTCCTCCCTTCTACGTCTCTCCCTCCCCCGGCGGCAGCTCGAACGGAATGCCTTTCCTTTCGAATCTCTCCCACTCCCATAACTGCGCCCACTTCAAGAAGCTGCCGTACGCTTGGAGCCCGCAGACGAGGAGGCCATGGACGCCGTCCGCAAAGCCGCGCTGGACGATGTACTGCCGCAGGAACCTCCAGAGCGGCCGGAAAAGCAACTCCGGGAGCCCCGCCCGCCGGCCGCGGCGGTGGAGGTCCGCCGCCGCCAGCACGGCGTAACGCCGCAGCTTGACGAGGTACTGCTCGAGCGACCGGAAGGTGTAGTGCGTCATTGGCGCGTCGAGGGCCTGGATCTTGCGCCCGGGCAGCAGGATATCGGCGTGGATACGCATCTTCGGGTAGCGGACGGCGCCTTTTCGGACGAGCCGCACGACCCGGTCGTTGGCCCAGCCGGAGTGCCGGATGATGCGGTCGATGAAGACGTTCTCGCGCCGCAGCGCGAAACACTCCTCCCGCGTGCCCGACGACAGAACTTTTCGCTCAATCTCCCGCGCGAGTCCCGGCGTTACGCGCTCGTCCGCGTCGAGGAAGAGCATCCATGGCCCCGCCACCTGGTCCATTGCCCAGTTGCGCTGCCCGGAGTCGCCCCGGTAAGCGCGCTGGAGAACCCGCACGCCCGGCACAGACCGGCAGATCTCGACCGTGCGGTCCGTCGAAAAGGAGTCCACCACGACAACCTCGTCGCAGAAGGAGAGGCAAGCGAGGCAGTCGCCAACGTTCGCCTCCTCGTTGAGCGTCAGGACGATGGCGGTGAGAGATTGTTTCATTGACTCATCGAGTCATTGATTCATTGACTCGTGAAGAATTGATTCATCGATTCATCGGATCATTGACTCAATGATTCAATCCCTCAATGGTTCAATGATTCATTGTCGTGAAGAATTGATTCATTGACTCATCGGATCATGGACTCAATGATTCAATGCCTCAATGGTTCAATGATTCATTGTCTCAGTCCACCTTGACCTGCACCCGCTCGATCCGCCGGGCCTTGCCGCTCTTCTCGTCCACTTCGACGACGGCCCCCGAGAGGCGGATGTCCTTCTTGGCCGTCTCGAAGGAGCGCGGTGTCTGCGACAGGAACTTCTCGATGATTCGGTCCCGGGCGAAACCGATGATCCCCTCATGGGCTCCCGTCATGCCGGCGTCCGTCAGATAGGCTGTTCCGCCCGGGCGGATCGTTTCGTCCGCCGTCTGGACATGCGTGTGTGTGCCAATGACCGCCGAAACGCGGCCGTCCAGGTACCAGCCCATGGCGGCCTTTTCGGAGGTCGCCTCCGCGTGCATGTCCACCAGGATCACCTTGACGTCGGCGATCCGCGCCAGCTCCTCGTCGGCCACTCGGAACGGAGAATCCGCGTGAGCGGGCATGAAGACCTGCCCCTGCACGTTCAGGACCGCAACCGGAACGCCCGCCGCGGTGTGCCTGACCGTGGCGCCCCGCCCCGGGTTGCCCGGAGGGTAGTTGGCCGGACGCAGGAGCCTGTCCGAAGAGTTCAAGGTGTCGTAGATCTCCTTCTTGTCCCAGATGTGGTTGCCGGAGGAAAAGACGTCGATCGGCATCCTCGACAACTCCTCGAAGAGCTCGACGGTCAAGCCGAATCCTCCGGCGGCGTTCTCGATGTTGACGACGGTGAAATCGATCTTCTGGCGGTCGATCACACCCGTGAGCGCGCGGTCGAGCGCGCGCCGGCCCGGCTGACCCACCACGTCGCCGACAAAAAGGAGGTTCATGCTCAATTTCGAATTTCGAAATTCGAATTTCGAAATTACCTCGCGTACTCCACGGCCCGCGTCTCGCGAATCACCGTCACCTTGATCTGTCCCGGGTACTGCAGCTCGGATTCGATCTTCTTGGCCACGTCGCGGGAGAGCCAGAGGGCCTCGTCATCACTGATGCGGTTTGCCTCGACGACGATTCGGAGTTCCCGGCCCGCCTGAACCGCGAAGGCCTTTTGCACGCCCTTGAATCCGTCGGCGATGTGCTCGAGCTTCTCCAGCCGCTTGACGTAGGTCTCCAGGATCTCCCGGCGCGCGCCCGGTCGGGCGGCCGAGAGGGCATCGGCGCCGTTGACGAGCACCGCTTCGAGCGAACGAGGCTCGTAGTCTCCATGGTGGCACTCCATGGCGTGAATGACTTCGTTCGACTCACCGAACTTCTTCAGGACCTCGCGCCCGAGCTCCAGATGCGTTCCCTCCATCTCGCGATCGATCGCCTTGCCGATGTCGTGGAGCAGGCCGGCGCGCTTGGCCACCTCGACGCGGCCACCCAGCTCCGCCGCCATGTTGGTCGCGAGCCAGGCGACCTCCTTCGAGTGCTGGAGCACGTTCTGCCCGTAGGAGGTCCGGAACTTAAGCCTCCCCAGCAGCTTGATCAGCTCGGGATGCAGGTCCGGGATCGAAAACTCGAGCGCCGTCGCCTCCCCTTCCTGCCGGATCCGCTCCCAGAGCTCCGAGCGCACCTTCTCGACGACCTCCTCGATGCGGGCCGGGTGAATGCGGCCGTCCGCGATCAGCTTCTCCAGGGCCAGACGCGCCACCTCGCGGCGCAGCGGTTCGAAAGCGGAGATCACGATCGCTTCCGGGGTGTCGTCGATGATCAGGTCCACGCCGGTCGCCGCCTCCAGAGCCCGGATGTTGCGTCCCTCGCGCCCGATGATGCGGCCCTTCAGGTCATCCGACGGAAGCTCGACGACCGAGACGGTCGCCTCGACGACCGTGTCGGAGGCGAGTCTCTGAATCGCCATGCCGATCAAATGGCGCGCCTTGTGCGTGGCCTGCTCGAGGGCCTCTTCTTCGATCCGGCGCATCAACCCCGCCGCCTCGACGCGGGCTTCGTTCTCGATCGACTTGACCAGGTCGCGGCGCGCATCCACAGCGGTCAGGCCCGAGATCTGCTCGAGGCGTTTTCTCTGCTCCTCGACGATCCGCTGCGCCTCGGCCTGCGCCTGCTGGACACGCTTCTCGGCCTCCGCCACGCCGCGCTCCTTGCGGTTGTACTCCTCCTCGCGTTGCTCCTGCTGGGCGAGCCTTCGGTCGAGGTTCTCCTCTTTCTGGAGAACCCTCTTCTCCAGCGCCGCGACCTCCTGGTGGCGGGCCTGGACGGTCTTGTCAAACTCGGCTCGCGCGGCGAGCACCTTCTCCTTTGCTTCGATCGAGGCTTCCCGCAGCTTCGCCTCGGCCGTCCGAGAGGCCTCGGCCAGGATGCGGTTGGCCTCGGCGCGGGCCCCCCCCTGTTCCCGCGCGAGCTTCCGGCGCAAGACGATTCCGAGAATGATCGAAACGGCGGCGGCCAGGGCGAGGCCGCCCCCGATCGCGATCAGAAGACTTGTATTCATTCGGCTCCCCTCTTCCGGGGGCCGAAGACAGACGCGGCTACACGACGATCCGGATGCGCACCTTCCGACGAGCGTGAGGATCTGGAAAGTCCACGATTCTTCTCAAGGAGGCCACTCGTTATCCTTCGTGTGTCCCCGATTTCTCAGGGTGCCGACGCGTTGCCTTCAGGCGCCCAGGGCGTCGTCGAGTTTCCGGATCAGACGCTCCGCCCGGACTCTCGCGTCCGAGGGATTGTCTGACCGACGTTTCTCCGTCTGGTAAAGATCGTCTGTAATGTTCAGGGCCGCGAGGATGGCGATTTTTGTCGGATCAACGGTTGCCGTCCGCTCGGCCACGTCCTTCATCCGAGAGTCTACGAAACGGGCGAGATCGTGAATGTAGGCGCTGTCGCCTTCGGCCCGGACGTTGTACGTCTGTCCGAAAATCTCCACCTGAGTCACGCTGCCCCTTCTGTCCAATGGAACCGGTGACTCCTTTCGGCGGGCAGTCTAGCTGTTGTCCTCTTGGGGAGTCAATAGTTTAGGAGGGAGGAGGTAGGACGTAGGTGGTAGGTAAGACCCGGTCCCTTCGTCCTAAGTCCTTCCTCCTATGTCCTCTCTTTTTCTGCGGTCTCCAGAGACTGGATCAGCTTCTCCAGCCGCACGCGAACGGCCTGCTGGTCCTTCTCGAGCCTTTCGACGGCGCCCCGGCTGTCCCCGGCCGCCTTTTCCGCTTTGCGCGCGGCGGCCAGTTCCCCCTTCAATCTCTCGTTCTCCGACTCGAGAGACCGCAGGCGGCCGAGCAACTTTTCGATTTTCTTCTCCAGCATGTCGAAGATCTTCGCGTTTTCCATCTCGCCCCCTCGCTAAAAGCTCACTCCGAGTTTGTCGCCAAGCGCCCGGACCAGGTGCTCAATCCGCCTGTTGTCTTCGGTGTGCTCAAGGGTCCGGTCGGGGGAGCGGAAGGTCAGCCGCAGCGTCGTCTTGACCCGCGCCGGTGTCACGCCGGGCCCTTCGTAACGGTCCACGACGCGAACCGATTCGAGGTCCGAGAGCTGCTCCCCGCGGATAAACCCCTCGATGCTCTCCCACGTCATGGTCTTCTGATGAATCAGGGAGAGGTCGGCCTCGATCGGCGGATACGTGGAATACGGCGAGAAACGAAGCGCCCCCGCGCCCGGCGGAATCGCCTCCAGCCGGATCTCGCCGACGAAAACCGGATCCGCGAGTTTGCGCCTCTGGAGCTCCGACCGGGAGATCGAACCGACCACGCCGAGAACGGCGCCTTCGGGCGTCTGCACAAGCGCGGCGGCCCCGGGAACGAAGGCCTCGGACACAAACGGCTTCCACGCAAGCGTGTCGGGCGCGAGCCAGGGCGTCAGCAGCCGCTCCGTAAGCCCCCTGGCATCGAAGAAGTCGGCCCGCGCCGCCGCCGCTGGAGTGCTCCAATGGGAGCGCAAATCGCCGGAGAGCGCGAAAGCAAACCGGCGCGACTCAAAGGAGCGCGGGTCGTCCGGTTGCCCCGCCCGGTCAAACACACGTCCAACCTCGAAGAGAGCCACGCTCGCTTCTGCCCGGTGCGCGTTGCGCGCGAGGGCGTCGAGCAGCCCCGGCAGCAGCGTGCCACGCAGGTCGCGGCGCGATTCATCCTGTGGATTGGCAACCCGGAGCGGCGTCGAGGCGCTCCCGGCGGCGGCAAGCCAGGAGGCAAACGCCCCCTCGTCGCTCTCCCGGTTCACGAAGGGATTGTTCATCGTTTCGAAAAGGCCCGCTGCGGCGGCGCCGTCACAGAGGCGCTCCTCCACCTCCCGGAGCGGTTCCAGATACGCGCCGCCACCCGTCGCCGGCGGAAGTCGCGAGTCCAGCCGGTCGTAGCCGTACAACCGCAGCACCTCCTCGACCAGGTCGTCCTCGATCGAGACGTCGGGGCGAAAGCTCGGGACTTCCGCCCGGAGGCGCTTTCCCCTGCGCGCGACGACAAAGCCCAGCCTTTCGAGCGCCTCGACGCCAAAGTCGAGGTCCAAGCCGTCGCTTCCGGCCAGAAGCCGCAGACGCGAAAGACGCAGGACGGCGCGCCGCCTCTTCCAGGGTTGGCCTCGCGCGTCGATTCCTCCGGGAGCAAGCGTGCCGCCCGCCGAGGCGAGCAGGATTCTGGCCGCGTCATCCAGGGCCTCCGGGATCGCCTCCGGGTCGGCGCCCCGTTCGAATCGGTGCGAGGCGTCGGTGTGGAGGGCGAGGCGCCGGGAGGTCCGCCGGATCGAGACCGGGTCCCACCAGGCGGCCTCCAGCAGGACGTTGCGGGTCTGCGGCGTGACCGCCGTCTCCAGGCCCCCGATGATGCCCGCAAGCGACACGGCGCGCTCGGCGTCGGCAACCACGATGTCGGAGGGCAGCAGCTGCCGCTCCACACCGTCTAACGTGACCAGACGCTCCCCCTTCCTGGCTCTCCGCACGACAATCCGGCCCCCGCGCAGCCGGTCGAGGTCAAATGCGTGCAACGGCTGGCCGATCGCCCAGAGCACGTAATTGGTCGCGTCGACCGCGGCGCCGATGGACTTGGCGCCGATCGCCGCAAGGCGCGCGCGGACGCTCTGCGGCGCCGGCGTGACGGCAACCCCGCGGATCACCCGCGCGCCAAACCGACGGCAAAGCCGCGGGACAGAGATCTCGACGGAGGTGAGCTCCTGCGCCGAGGTACCGGAGACGGGCGGCTCCTTCGCGGCCGGAGTTCGGGTCGCGAGTCCGGCCATCGCCGCGACCTCGCGCGCCAGTCCGCGGTGACTCATCGCATCGGGGCGATTGGGCGTGATCTCGACGTCGAGGATCGTGTCGGAACCCGATTGTTCGACCGACTCGACGGGCATGCCGGCCCGGGCGAGAAGTTTGGCAACGTCCGAGACCGCGCCGGCCGCCGCGACGTCCACAAAGTCGCCGAGCCACTCGAGGGAGAATTTCATGCTTCGCTTGCGAACTGCCGCAGAAAACGCTCGTCCCCTTCGAGCAGAAGACGCAAGTCCGGGAATCCGTAGAGGAGCAGCGCCACGCGGTCGAGCCCCAGGCCAAAGGCGAACCCGGTGAACTCCTCCGGGTCGATTCCCACGCCCTCCAGCACTTTCGGATGAACCAGGCCCGCGCCCGCAAGCTCGATCCACCCCGAGCCCTTGCATTTGCCGCAGCCGCTCCCCTTGCAGAAGATGCAGCTGGCGGCGATGTCCGCGCCCGGCTCGACGAAGGGAAAGAAGGTCGGAATGAAGCGAGCCCTCGTCTCGGGGCCGAAGAGCGCGGTCAAAAACCACTCGATCGTGCCTTTCAGGTCGGCCATCGAGATGCCGCGGTCCACGACCAGGCCTTCGACCTGGTGGAAGACAGCGGCGTGCGTCGCGTCCACGCTCTCGTTGCGGTAAGCGCGTCCCGGGATGATGATCCGCAACGGCGCTCCGCGTTTCTCCATCTCGCGGATCTGCACGGGAGACGTGTGGGTCCTCAGCAAGAGAGGGGAACGCGCCTTGCGCGTCACGAAGAAGGTGTCCTGTGCGTCGCGCGCCGGATGCTCCGGCGGGAAGTTCAGCGCCTCGAAATTGTAGTGGTCGTTCTCGAGTTCCGGGCCGTCGGCCACGGAGTAGCCCATGCGCAGAAAGATCCGCTCGATCCGGCGGCGAACGAGAGTCACGGGATGAAGGCCTCCGGTGCGCCCGCGGCGGCCCGGCAGCGTGATATCCACGGCCTGCCCGCGCTCGCGCTGTCCGGCCTCACGTTGCTCAAGCTCCTTCGCCAGGCGGCCGATCGTCTCCTCGATCTCCTTCTTGGCCAGGTTGGCGCGCGAGCCAAAACCCGGGCGCTCGCCTGGCGGCAGGTCCTTCAAACGGGCAAACACTGCGGCCACGAGACCCTTCTCCCGCCCGAGGAAGCGCCCCTTCAACCTCTCGAACTCGGCGCGCGAGGTGACACCGCGCCCCGCTTCCTCACGGAAAGCCGCGAGGACCTCACCGACCGGGTCCGAGCCGGTAGACGGGAGACGTGAGACGGGAGACGAGGGGGTACGGCTGTCTTCGTCTTTCACGTCTACCGTCTACCGTCTACCGTCTTCCGGCTCCTCATGCCCCCTTCAGGGCCTGCTTGGCGACACCCACCAGTTGCGCGAATGCCCCGGGATCCGACACCGCCAGATCGGCCAGCATCTTGCGGTTGATGTCGTTGCCCGCCTTTCTCAACCCATCCATGAGACGGCTGTACGAGATCTCGTTCTCTCGGGCCGCCGCGTTGATGCGAACGATCCAGAGGCCGCGGAAGTCGCGTTTCTTGACCCTGCGGTCCCGATACGCGTACTGGAGCGACTTCTCGACCTGGAGTTTCGCCATTCTGTACGACTTGGACTTCGTGCCGTAGTACCCCTTGGCGAGAGCCAGGGTCTTCGCCCGCCGATTCTTTCTCTTGGGTCCTCGTTTGACGCGTGGCATCTAATCCTCCTGGGGTCGTAAAACGCGAAACGTGAAGCGTTAAACGGGGCCGGCTTCCCTTTACGTTTTACGTTTAACGTTTTACGCGTAGGGCAACATCTCCCGGACGCGCCGGAGATCGGCTCCGGAGACGACCGTCGCCTGCGCGAGGCCGCGTTTTCGCCCCGGGTCTTTCTTCGTGAGGATGTGGCTCTTGTAGGCCTTGGATCGCTTGAATTTGCCGGAGGCAGTCTTCTTGAAACGCTTCGCGGCGCCCCGGTGGGTCTTCAGTTTCGGCATCTGTTGCTTCCTCTCTTGGTCGGGAGACGGTAAACGGAAGACGGAAGACGAAAGTCTCCGGTCCGACCAATCTCCTGTTTCGTTTTTTCTCTCGGCTTCTCGTTTCCCGTTTCCCGTTTTCCGTCTCCCGTCTTCCGGCTCAGGCCTTCCTGGCGGCCTTCTCGTGCGCCTTGACCGGGGCCAGGATCTGGTAAAGGCGATTGCCCAGCATCTCCGAGCGCGACTCCGCGGCGGCCTTTCCGGCCAGATCCAAGAGCAGCCGGTCCAGGACCTTCTGGCCATTCTCACGGCGCGCCATCTCGCGGCCTCGGAACTGGACGGTGGCTTTCACTTTGTCGCCGTGCGCCAGGAACTTCAAGATGTTCTTGATCTTGAATTCGTAGTCGTGGTCGTCGATGTTCGGTCGGAATTTCACTTCTTTCACCTGAGTCGTTTTCTGTTTCTTCTTCGAGTCTTGCTGCTTCTTCTTCTGCTGGTAGATGAACTTCCCGAAGTTCATGATCCGGCAGACGGGCGGGCTTGCCGTCGGAGCGATCTCGACCAGGTCGAGGCTCGCCTTTCTTGCCCGTTCGAGCGCCTCGGCCATCTGGACGATGCCGAGCGCCTCGCCGGACTCGCCAATCAGGCGAACTTCCTTCCAGCGAATCTGTTCATTGACGCGGATGCTTTTCTTATCGATCTTTCACCTCCGAGAGTTCTTTTCGCCTCGATTCGATGGCCTTGCGGGCCACCGCCAGGAATTCCTCGATCGACATCGTTCCGGCGTCGCCGCCGTGCCGCAGGCGGACTGACACGGAGCCGGCCGCCGCTTCTTTCTGGCCGACCACCAGCATGCAGGGGGTCTTCAGCATCTCGGCCCGGCGGATCCGCGCTCCCAATTTCTCGTTGCGCTCGTCCACCTCGGCGCGCAGCCCCGCCGCCGCGAGCTTCTCGGCTACGCCACGGGCCGCCCCGGCGAACCGGTCCGAGACAGGCAGCACCACGGCCTGCACGGGCGCGATCCAGAACGGGAAGTTGCCGGCGGTGTGCTCGATCAGGATCCCCAGAAAACGCTCGAGCGAGCCCAGGATCGCCCGGTGGAGGACGACGGGCCGGTGGGCCTTTCCATCTTCTCCAATATAAGAGAGGTCAAATCGCTCGGGCTGGGCCTGGTCGCACTGGATCGTGCCGAGCTGCCAGGGCCGCCCGATCGCGTCCCTGACGAGAAAGTCGATCTTTGGCCCGTAAAACGCGCCATCGCCCGGCGTCACGACGTAGGGCCGTCCCGTCTTCTTGAGCGCGGCGTCGAGCGCGGCCTCGCCGCGACTCCACTGTTCGTCCGTTCCAATCCGTTTCTCCGGCCGCAGCCCGAGCGAGATCTCGACTTCCGCAAAGCCGAGGGTCCCGTAGACGAAGTCGAGGAACTCGAGGAACGCGAAGACCTCGGATTCGACGTTCTGGAACGGCGCGTAGATGTGCGCGTCGTCCTGCGAGAACGTCCGGACCCTCGTCAAGCCCGCCGTCACCCCCGAACGCTCATGGCGGTGAAGCCTGCCGAAGTCGGCAAAACGCACGGGGAGCTCCCGATAGGACCAGAGCTTCTCCTTGAAGAGGAGGTGATGACCGGGGCAGTTCATCGGCTTCACGCCGAACTCCCGCTCCTCGATCTCCGTGAAGTACATGTTCTCCTTGTAGTTGTCGTAGTGGCCGGCGATCTTGAAGAGCTCGGCGTCGAAGATCTGTGGCGTGACGACCTCGTCGTAGCCGCGCCGACGGTACTCGGATCTCAGGAATTCCAGCAGACCGTTGTACAGGACCACGCCCTTTGGGTGAAAGAAAGGGGAAGCCGGAGCGAGCGGGTGGAAGGAGAAGAGATCGAGGTCCTTTCCGAGCTTGCGGTGGTCGCGCGCTTTTGCCTCCTCGAGACGCTTCAAGTGCTCGTCGAGCTCTTCCTGCGTCAAGAAGGAAGCGCCGTAGATGCGCTGGAGCATCGGGTTCTTCTCGTCCCCCTTCCAGTAGGCGCCGGCGGTGTGCGTGAGCTTGAAGACACCGAGACGCGCCGTGGAGGGCACGTGCGGGCCGCGACAGAGGTCGATGAACTCCCCCTGCCGGTAACAAGAGACTCTCGCGTCTCCCACGCCGCGCGCGATCTCGACCTTCAAGGGGTCGTTCTGCTTCTGGAAGATCGCGACGGCCTCCTCGGTCGGCATTTCCAGACGCACGATCGGATGGTCTTCCGCGATGATCTTGCGCATCTCCGCTTCGATCGCCTGCAGGTCTTCCGGCGTGAAGGGGCGCGCCGGCAGGAAGTCGTAGTAGTAGCCGTTCTCGATCGGCGGGCCGATGCCGATCTGGACCTCGGGGAACAGGCGCTTGACGGCCTGAGCCGTCAGATGGGCCGTGGAGTGCCGGTAGATCGTCACCACCTCCGGCGACTTCCAGGTCAGAATCTGGAGGGCGGCGTCGCAGTCGAGTCGCGTCACCAGGTCCACGACGCGGCCATCCACCTTCCCCGCCACGGCGTCGCGCGCGAGACGTGGCCCGATCCCCTCCGCGAGCTCGCGTACTGTCGTGCCCGCCGGCACCGTCTTCCTGGTGCCGTCTGGCAACGTGACCGTCACCGTCTGTTCCAGAGCTTCCATCCCTTTCGAATCTCAAAAAACAAGAACGCGGGTCACCCCGCGTTCTCTTCTCTTACTTGGTAGGCGCTAACGGGATCGAACCGTTGACCTCTACCGTGTGAAGGTAGCGCTCTCCCAGCTGAGCTAAGCGCCTCCGTTGACGAAGAGTTTGGTAGGCTCGAGCGGATTTGAACCGCTGACCCCTACCGTGTCAAGGTAGTGCTCTCCCCCTGAGCTACGAGCCTATCGGGTCCCGGCCGGAGACGGCCAGGGGGCTACAGACCGGAAGCCCGCGGGGGCTTTTGAGTCCCGGCCTTCGTCCCTGTTTGAAAAAGATCAACCGCGAACGCGCACATTGGCGCAACGGGGGAATCTAACAGACCCGCCCGCCGATCGCAACGCGGCGAGCCCACGCGCGCCGTTTACCGTTTCCCGTTTCACGTTTCCCGACTCATTACGCCCAATCTCCCGCCTTGCGCGACATCACCGGGGCCCCCTCGAGCAGCGTCAGAATCGCCTGTGTGTTTTCGGCCACCGCGAAGAGGATTCGGTCTTCGGGCCGGACGTATTTCTTCTGGATCGCCAGGTCGAATTGCTTCAACAAAGGATCGAAGTATCCACCGATGTTGGCAAAGACGACCGGCTTGCCGTGGATCCCGAGCTGCTTCCAGGTGAGCATCTCGATGATCTCCTCGAAGGTTCCAAAGCCGCCGGGAAACGCCACGAAAGCGTCGGCCAGATCGAACATGAGCTGCTCACGCTCGTGCATCGTCGAGACCACTTTCAGCTCGGTCAATCCCCGGTGCGCCGATTCCCGGTTTTCCAGGGCCCTCGGGATCACTCCCGTGACCCTCCCGCCGCCGGCCAGCACTTCGTCCGCCAGCGCTCCCATCAGCCCGCGCGAGGAGCCCCCGTAGACAAGCGCGATACCGCGAAGGGCGATCTCGCGCCCGAAAGCGCGGATCTCCTTTTCGACCAGCTCCTCGCGTGAGGAGCTCGAGCTGCAATAGACGCAGACGCTCTTAAGATCCATTGGAATCAATAGTACCGGATTTTGAAATTCGAATTTCGAATTTCGAATTTCGAATTGAAAACCCGCTCAAGTCCGCAATTCGTCAGCTGCTGTGGCGGCTGCCCGGCGTCTCGAGGGGCACACGCCGCCGGCAGAGCGGGCACTCCGCCTCGGGCCAGGCCGGAGCCTCGAGCGTCAGAAGCGACCGCGAGGGAACGGTGAAGGCACCCGGCGCAAGCCCCCGGTTCACGATCGAGCCCGCGGCCACGACTCGCGCTCCCAGACCGGACACGGTCTCGATGACTTCCCGTGTGGACTTCCCCGTCGTGAACACGTCCTCGACCACCGCGGCCGGCTGACCCGACTCCAGCCGGAAGCCGCGTCGAACCGCGAACACGCCGTCCTGCCGTTCGGCGAAGAGAAAGGGGACCTTGAGCGCCCGCGCCGTCTCGTGTCCGATGATGATTCCTCCAAGCGCGGGAGACACGATGAGCCGGGGCGAGAACTCGGAGAGTCTCTCGGCCAGTGCCCGTCCGGCCTTCTCCGCGCGTTCCGGCCACATGAGAAGCCGCGCGCACTGCAGATAGCGGTCGCTGTGGAGGCCCGAGGAAAGGCGGAAGTGGCCGGTCAGCAGCGCGCCGGTGTCCTCGAAGTCCTGGAGAGAAATCACGGGTCGAAAGTTATCAGTTTTCAGTTATCAGTTTTCAGTTCCGAACCGATAACGGACAACTGACAACTGACAACTAACGACTCTCCCGCGCCGCGTCGTCTTCCCTCGAGATCTTGTGGTGCTCGATCTTCTTGTAGAGGTTCGACCGGGGCGTGGCGATGACCTCGGCCGTGCGGCTGATGTTCCAGCCGTTCTCGCGGAGCTTGGTCACCAGAAACTCCCGCTCGGCATACT